>JABXKX010000207.1 GCA_013619035.1 Peptostreptococcaceae bacterium | reverse complement strand
ATAGTGTATCATACTTTTTAGAAGAATTCACTATTAGTATGTCCTAATTACTCTGTTCATAAACATCTAATGTAATATCAATTGATGTTCCGTCAATGGAATTCGTTTTAATAACGTAAAAGAAGGGTGAAATTGATATTATCTGTAATGATGCCATCATAAAAGATGCCTTGTAGTTAGCAGAAAAAGTTTGTTCGCTCTATATATAAAACTATTATTGTAGGGATATTAATAGACGATTATGAATGGGATATAACTTCTAAAATTATAATAAAAAACTAAAAAATCTAGATCTAATTTTAGATCTAGATTGTCTATAAAGTTGAAAACTAATCAGTTCATCTTACTGAAGGACTGTTTGATTTGATTAGATAAACTCATATCATTATGATTGAAGAGGCATTATTATCTTAAAGACAATCCCGGTCTCTGTTAAATCACTTGAACATTTGAAGTGATGTCCTTCTACTATAGATTTTACGATTGAAAGACCTAATCCGTTGCCTTCGATATCTTTGTTATGAGACTCATCAGTTTTATAAAATCTGTGCCAAATTTGTTCGTTCTGATCTTCAGTAAGTGGTTCACAATCATTTTTGAATTCAAGTACGAATTGATCGTTGATATGACCCGTAATTTCAAAAATCGAATTTGGAGTGGCGTATTTTATCGCGTTACTGATTAGGTTATTCAGTGCTCGATACATCTTTTCATTATCAACGGATACCATATTAAATTCTCCAGACAATATGACTTTAAGTTGGTTATGATCTATGAAATATTGATGGTGTTCAATGAGTTTTTTTATGGTTAACTCTATATCCATAGGTTTTAAGTCGTAAACAGCATGACCGCTATCTAACTTTGATAATTCTAATAGCTCATTTAAAAGTATATCCATACGATTAATTTCATCAATGATCACATCAATGTAATACTCTTGTTTTTCTTTTTTTACCACATCTTTAATACCTTCAGCATAACTTTTTATGATGCCAAGAGGTGTCTTTATTTCATGAGAAACATTGGCAACGAAGTTTTTTCTGATCAATTCTTGTTTTACTTCATTCTCATAGTCTTCGGTAAGTTTGATATTCGCTTCAGAGAGTTCTTGTAATGACTTATTAAGAGAATTAGATAATGTGTTGATACTTCTTGATAAAACACCAAGTTCATCTTCTCTTACATCAGGTAGTGATTTGTCGAAATTCAAATTTGACATGCTGTTTGCAACATGAGTAATCTCAACTATAGGTCGTGATACTTGTTTTGAATAAATAATTGACACCACTAAAGCAATTAACAGCGTTGTAATAATAAGTAGGGGTAAAAACTTTTGATAAATTGCCATAGATTCAGTGACTGACTGTAAAGAAAGATTCACAATAAATATATGTTCTTTACCATCAATCTGTTTTGGATAATAAAAATTGACTTGTTTGACTGAGGTGTTTGACATACTGGTGATGACATATTCGATATCACCGATTTGACCTTCTTCAAATACTGGATCAATAGGATTGACATAAACTTCTGAATATTCATTTGAAAAAATAACTGATTGAGTTTCAGGATTATAAATTTCAACAAGAGACAATGTTTCTGAAAAAACATCAGTACTTTCGGGTAAAACACTTGCACCAATAATTTCAGTGGCATTGATCACAGAGGGATAAATGGTTTGAGAATTGTCTACGGCACCCGATACAACAATACTCATATTATCAGTTAAAGTGGATTCGTTGAATATCTTGTCAAAATCCTCTTCTTCGAGTAAAAAATCGAAATAAACATTATCTGAATCTATAGCAGAAATAATAACCATATTCTCAAATAAAGGTATCGCTGTAACGAGGCTTTCAGCAGCTATCGTCTCATTGGAAGATAATTGCATAACATCTAAAGAAGCACTATTTTTTATATTAAAGTTTTTTGCTTGTATCAATTGTTCTTCAAGTGTCCACTGTTCATTAGTATAGTCTGTGACGTAGTTTTCTAAGTTATTAGCAGTTTCTTTAATTTTGCTGTTTTCATAAAAGTTTTGATAATAAACATATTGGAACATCGCAATAAATGAAAAGAGTACGATGATCGATGAGAATATTAGAACAAACATTTTTACAGTTAATGAACGTTTCATTTTTTCACCTCAAATCTATAACCCACATTGATTACCGTCTGTATATAATGTGCATAAGGGCTGATTTTTTTTCTAAGTGTTTTAATATTGGTATCAATGATACGACCATCACCAAAGTAATCGTAACCCCATATGGCACTGATAAGAACATCTCTAGAAAAAACTTTACCTTCATTTTTAATCAACTTTAAAAGAAGTTCAAATTCTTTTGTGGTTAAGTTAATTTCATGTCCATCTACAGTGACTTTATAACTATCTTGATTAATGGATATGTGTTCTTTTTTTATGAGTTGAGTGTGAGTTGTATTTGCAAAACGTTTAAAGATTGCATTAACCCTTTTGACCAAAACTTTTGGACTGAATGGTTTAGTGATATACTCATCTGCACCTAATTCATACCCCATAAGTTTGTCATCTTCATCTGACCGAGCACTTAATATCATAATAAAGGCTTCGGAATGTTGTCTAATTCTTCTACAGACAGACCAACCATCTAATTTGGGCATCATAATGTCTAATACGACTAAATCGATTGTTTCTTTATCAAATAAGTTTAACCCTTCATGACCGTCAAAGGCAGAAAAAACAGTATAACCTTCTGCATCAAAATAATCAGAAATAATCTCATTTAATCGTTTGTCATCTTCTAT
>JABXKX010000309.1 GCA_013619035.1 Peptostreptococcaceae bacterium | reverse complement strand
CTCGTGGGCTCGGAGATGTGTATAAGAGACAGGAATTATATAGACTATTAGAAGAAGATGATTTGCAAATAGTTGAAGATGAGTAATAAAGGTTACACAAAATGTACAAAACGACATTTCTTTAGTTATGATGCTCAAGCTGCTGTATATCAAAGGGTTTAACATTATGTACATTTTTTTAGGTATGTACGTTATTATTTTATGTACATCATAATTTAAAGGCTATAATGTACATTTTGATGGCAAGAGCACATGGATTTAGTCAGTCGTTGTGTACATCATACAAATCAACAGTGAAATAGTTAAACAAATATGTTCTGATTCGTAATATATAAGTAAAGGTTATTAAACCTCTACTTATATATTACGAATTGAAAGTTGAAGGGGAGAGGATTATAAAATATAAGAGCAATCTAGTCCTTTTGAAAAGATTAGATTGCTCTTTTAGTTAAGTTTATGAAAGGTTATAATGTACATTTTGAATTTTTAAGGCAATTTTTTTGTATAGGTTTACTATGAATAATGTACATTTTTTTGACTGTTTTTCATTTTGTATCCCACTGGTTTCATACTATCTTGAGCTTCATTTTATTTTTCTTTCATTTAATTTTTCGTATGTGATATCGTCTTCAACAAAAGCATAAGCAGGTCTGAGTATCTTTGGATCCGATAAGATTTGTTCGATTCGATGAGCACACCATCCTGATATTCTTGCGGTTGCAAAAAGAGGTGTATATAAATCTTGTGGTATGTCTAAAAGTTGATAAACAAGACCAGCATATAAATCTGTATTGGCTGCAATATGGAACTCAGGACCTCGCTTTTGATAAAATAGTTTTTTAGAGATACTTTCGATATGAGTATATAACTCGAAGTCTTTGAGTTGTCCTTTTTCAAGGGCCAATTCATAAGCCTTTTGTTTTAAAAGTTCGGCTCTAGGATCTGATTTGGTATAAACCGCATGGCCCATGCCATAGACGAGCCCTGTTTGATCAAATGCTTCCTTGTTTAAAATCTTTTCTAAATATTCTTCTAAAGCTTTTAAATCTTTATACTCACAGTGTGTTTTGATATCAGATATCATATCAGCGACTTTGACATTGGCACCACCATGTTTTGGACCTTTTAAAGATCCTACAGCTGCTGAAATAGCAGAATAAGTATCTGTACCAGTAGAAGAAATCACACTCGTTGTAAAAGTAGAGTTATTACCACCACCATGTTCAGCGTGAATCACCAAAAGGAGATCTAACACTTCTTTTTCTTTTTCGGTATAACTGTTATCTGGACGAATCATGTGCAAGATGTTAGCAGCCGTTCCAATACCAGATTGTGGCTTGTGAATGTATAGACTTTTTTTATTAAAATAATGAGACTTTGCTTGAAAGCCATACGATATAATCGTTGGCAGCAAAGCAATTAATTTGATGCTTTGACGTACCAAGTTTTTAAGCGAAGTATCGTCAGGTGTTTCATCATGAGAATATAAAACCAGAATACTACGTTGAATTTTATTCATAATGTCTTTACTTGGTATTTTAAGAATCATATTCTCTGTAAAGCCATCTGGTAAAGTTCTATGTGAATCTAATAACTTATTAAAGTAATTGAGTTCGTTTTCATTTGGTAGATGTCCAAAGATCAGCAGGTACGTAATTTCTTCAAAGCCACATCTGTTTTCCGATTGAAAACCATGGACCAAATGATTTAAATCAATGCCTCTATATAACAATTTTCCTTGTGAAGCTTCTTTCTTACCATCAACAAGGTCGTAGCCTTTAACAGAACCTATTTTAGTTAGACCGACAAGAACGCCCGTCCCATCACTATTTCTTAGACCTCTTTTTACTTTATGTTGTGAAAATAATTGGTTATTAATTCTATTATTTGATTCAATTATTTCGAGCATGTCATCCAATTGACGATAGAGACCCATAATTACCTCCTAAGTATTCTTTATAAAACCAATCAGTTGATTGGTAAAGTCAGACGTTGATAAACTGCCTCCTAAATCCTTTGTCAGTAAATTAACTTCGAACATTTTATCTAAAGCCATTCTGATTTTAGTAGATGCTTCAAAGTACTCCAGATGTTCTAACATCATACAGGCTGATAGAAGTAATGCAGTAGGATTGGCTAGATTTTTACCTGCTATATCTGGTGCTGTACCATGTACCGCTTCAAAGATAGCAATATCATCACCTATATTGGCACCAGGCACAGTACCAAGGCCGCCAACTAATCCTGCACATAAATCAGATAGAATATCACCATATAAATTCTGTGCCACAATCACATCAAATTGATTGGGATTGAGTACCAGCTGCATACACATATTGTCAACAATAACATCTTCAAATTCTATGTTAGGATAATCCTTTGATAGTGTTTTTCCTATGTCTAAAAACATACCGTCTGCCAATTTTAAAATATTGGCTTTATGTACTAGTGTTACTTTTTTTCGGTTATGTTTAGCTGCATAGTCAAAGGCTTCTTTAATGATTCGAGTGCAACCTAAACGTGTAACCAATTTAGTGGCATGAACTGTGTTGTCATCTACATTTTTTTCGAGACCGATATATAAACCTTCTGTATTTTCTCTAAAGATAACCAAATCAATATTTGAGTATCTGTCATCTTTTAATGAACGAATGGGTCTTAAGTTGGTATAAAGATCATATTGTTGACGAAGTGAAACATTAACACTTCTAAAACCTTTACCAATAGGTGTTTCAATAGGACCTTTTAAGGCTATTTTATTTTGATTGATGCTATGATATACCGTGTTTGGTATCAATTCACCTG
>JABXKX010000090.1 GCA_013619035.1 Peptostreptococcaceae bacterium | reverse complement strand
TCTATATATTGGATCGGTCGTAGGACTAGCCAAAAAGGTAACAAAGCCGATACTCTGGAATTTTTGGAAATAACAAAATTAAAGATCCCATTTTATGAACTAAAAGCAGGAAAATTCTACAGAGCGAACAGCTTGCTACACTATTTGAAGATACCATTGGGATTTTTTCAGTCACTATATTACCTGATAAAGATAAAAAAGTACAAGATTTTTCTAAAGGTATGAAAATGCGATTAAACTTCATACGGTCACTTATGCATGATCCAAAAATTCTCTTCTTTGATGAACCAACTTCTGGTCTTGATCCAGTCAATGCAAAAATCATCAAAGACATGATTCTAGAATTAAAAAGTGAAGGTAAAACAATTTTCTTAACAACACATAATATGACAGTTGCTGAGCAACTGTGTGACAGAGTCGCCTTTATGGTTGATGGTAAAACACCAGTTATTGACTCTCCAAAACAATTGATGATTGAGTATGGAGATAAAGTGGTTGATATCACAAGTGGTGAGAAAGAATCTGAGCAGAAACATTCATTTAAACTAGATCACATCGATAAGGATCACCGATTTATTCAACTTATTCAGTCCGGTACCGTCCGTACCATTCACAGTAAAGAAGCTACTTTAGAAGAGGTCTTTATTAGATTGACTGGAAAGGAGTTAATATGAAATCAAGAATATGGGCAGCCTTTCAGTTAGATGCACTATTTCAATTTCGAAGTGGTTTCTATGCCATCTACTTAATTTTAAGTTTGATTTACATCATTATAGTGAATACACTTCCAACTAAGTGGGGAGCTATAGCTGTACCATTTATGATATTTTCCGATCCATCCGTACTAGGATTTTTCTTCATCGGAGGGCTTGTTATGCTTGAAAAAGGACAAGGCATCTTGGATTTAGTTTCAGTAACCCCTCTTTCAGAAGTAGAATACTTATTAAGCAAGATCATCTCATTGAATGTTATTGCTCTACTGGCTAGTTTAGCCATCGTAACTTTTACACATCAATCTTTCAATTTGATTTTACTCATCCTTTCAGTCCTTTTATCATCGAGCTTTTTTACTATGTTCGGATTTTTAGTGGCTTTATCTTCTCATTCTATAAACCAATATTTTGGTAAAGTTATTCCACTGATGTTACTTATCATCATACCTGTATTTTCATTAATTGGATTTCCGTTTAGCAAACTGTTATATATATTTCCAAGTACAGCATCAGCAAAACTAATGATAGACACATTCTTTGGATGCCATCTTCTTGATACAGTTATATGTTTATTAATTCTTATGGCTTGGAATTGTCTAATTTTTATACATGTTATTAAAAAATTTAAAGCTTATGTGATTACAGGAGGTGCTGATAATGGTTAACATTACCCACTTAAAATCTGATTTAAAACAGATGCAACAAGAACCCATCATGTTACTCTTTGCATTATTATCCTTATTGCTAATTGGTGTTTTTAAACTCATCATCACATATGGTACACCAATCATCCTGGATTTGGTTCATCTTAATCTGTTAAATTACGAGGTTTATATTCTTTCAATGGTTTATATGTTGCAACCGATGATGTTGGGTATGGTAATTGGATTTTTTATGCTAGATGAAAAAGATGCTAAAATATTCGAATTATTACGTGTGACTCCCCTAGGACTAAGTGGTTATTTGATAAATCGTTTACTCATTCCGATCTTATTAATTATTGTGTACACATTTATTGGTTATCTTACTTTGGGACAACACATACATTCAGCCATTCTTTTAATACCAATCATCATTTACTTGTCCATTCAAACGGTTGGTGTCGGACTTTTCATCGCCATTGTAAGCGAAGATAAAGTAAAAGGATTAACATACGCAAAAGCAATCAGCGGTTTAATGCTTTTCGGATTTGTCAATCTTATGCCCATTGCACTTGTGAAAGACCTTGGTAGATTGATCCCACAGTACTACCTCACTGAAATCCTTGTAAATCCTTCTCTAGTCGTTTTATTAGCAGGTTTAGTAATCCACTGCATCTGGTTACTGTTCATATGTAGAAGTGCTTTAAAAAGATTATAAAAAGAAGCCAAAATCCAAGGTTATTTAGGATTTTGGCTATATTTCTTCCTCATGTATATTATAACTTAAACGTATGTACTATTTCTTTCAGTTCAATTGCTAAGTCTGCTAGACTGCTACTAGATTCTGAGACTTCCTGAATAGAGGCATTTTGCTCTTCAGTCGCTGCAGATACTTCTTCTGTATTAGCGGCATTATCCTCAGCAATATGAGTTATTTTAGAAATAACTTCTTGCAAATGAGTTGAATTGGTTACTATATTATCATTTGAACTCGTCAAATAACTTATACTCTTGTGCATTTTTCCGATACCATTTTCTATATTGTTATATTTTTCCATGGATTGGTCTACACTACTTCGTTGTTCTTCTGTATTTTTAATAACAGAATCCATCACATCAACCGTTTCTCTTAAATTGGTCAATAGTGTTTTAACCACTTCATCAATTTCTTGTGTAGACAAAGCAGATTGTTCTGCTAGTTTTTTAATCTCTTCTGCAACAACAGCAAAGCCTCTACCATGTTCTCCAGCTCTTGCAGCCTCAATAGAAGCGTTTAAAGCCAAAAGATTTGTTTGATCAGAAATATTAGTGATCGTTTCAAGGATGCCACTAATCTGAGACGATTTTTCTTCTAAATCTTTAATCGCAGTTTCAATACGGCCTGTCGATTCATTGTTCTCATATGTTTTTTCTTTCAGTTCAGAAATTACATCAAAACCTTTTACATTAGCAGCAGAAAC
>JABXKX010000066.1 GCA_013619035.1 Peptostreptococcaceae bacterium | reverse complement strand
TTATGTGAATACTTATATCCAAAGAGATATTAGAGATTTGGTAAGAATTTCTGATGAACAAGCATTTATTAGATTTCTAAAGGTGTGTGCAGCTAAAACAAGTCAAATGGTAAATTATACCGATATGGCTCAAGAAGTAAGTGTTTCTGCTCCGACTATTAAGAAGTGGATATCATTACTGGTGACGTCGGGAGTAATTATATTGTTAGAACCTTACTTTAATAATGCTTTAAAACGAATTATTAAGTCGCCAGTATTATATTTTATGGATACTGGATTATGTGCATATCTTAATCGATTTGTATCTGTAAAGGCGTTAGAAACGGGAACTATGGCAGGTGCATTTTTTGAAAATTATGTCGTTTCTGAAATCATTAAAAGATACTCTAATGCTGGTATGGTACCGCCAATTTATTATTATAGGGACAAAGACAAACAAGAGAT
Organism: Peptostreptococcaceae bacterium; assembly: GCA_013619035.1. The sequence goes on along the minus strand of JABXKX010000066.1, from coordinate 2,373 downwards.
TGATTTAATTATAGATTATGATAATGTATTGTACCCAATAGAGATTAAGAAGAGTATAAAACCCAAATTAGATGCTATAAAACATTTTGGCGTACTCAAAAAAACAGGTAGACTGATCGGTAATGGATGGGTAATTTCCATGACTGAAGGCGTGATACCAATTGATGAGAAAAATTACATGATGCCGATTTGGGCAATATAAAAACATGATTTTCATCATGTTTTTTATTTTCTCAAACTAATTTTAAAAACTGTACCTTCACCAACAGTACTTCTGACATAAATTCTACCTTTATGAGCTTCAACCAGCTGTTTGCAGATCGCAAGTCCAAGTCCAGTACCTTTACGTTTGGTTTCTCTAGCTTTATCACATTGATAGAAATAATCAAAGATAAATGGTAAATCTTCTTTTGCAATACCGATACCATCATCCTCAATAAATATATTGTAATGTAAATCATCTGATGATGTATAAAGTTTGATATAAGAAGTGGTATATTTTTCTGCATTACTGATCAAGTTTTCTAAGACTTGACCGATTCTGAATTCATCAATATTGATGAGTGCATCATCAATAGTTTCACCTACTATAAATGCAATATGATCATTGGATTGATATTCTCTTATTTTTGTATTTGAATACTCAGTAATCATAGAAGCCATAGAGGTTTCTGCAACATTAACGGTAAACTTTTCAAGTTCAAGTTGTGTAAATGTAAACAGATCATCAATTAAATGGTCTAATCTTAGAGATTTATCATGGATGACTTTTAAGTAATTCTCTACCGTTTCAGGATTGGTAACCACACCATCTTGTAAACCTTCTACATAACCAATAATGCTTGTAAGAGGTGTTTTTAAATCGTGTGTGATACTTGCAATTAATTCTTTTCTTGAATTCTCATAAATATCTTGTTTCCTAGAGGTCAATTGTAAATTATCTTTCATACTGTCAAATTCTCTACAGAGTTTTCCGAATTCATTGTCTTTGTTGTAACGAATTTTAAAATCAAAATCGCCGGTACCGATACGTTCAGCAGCATAGTTAAGCTCTTTAAGAGGCATCAGTAGAAAATCGGATAATACTTTTGAAACAACAATGACCATGGCAATCATAGCAATGATATATATCCATAAGAGTGTTAAGGGTAACAAGGTCAGTTCCTCAGTATTCTTACCGGGTGCTGTGATCTGTATGGCATTAAAATCAATGCCTTGAAGTGCAGGGACATGGATAATATCAAAATGCATTAATACAAGAGTAAAACCAACAATGATAAGTGGTATAATAATAATTGAAACAAGAGCAATAAGTATCTTCGAACGAAGGCTCGCGGACATTATTTATCTCCTTTGAACTTATATCCAATACCCCATACAGTCTCAATAAAACTTGGACGAGAAGGATCTTTTTCTATTTTTTCTCTAATCTTACGGATGTGAACGGTAACGGTATTGATATCACCATACTCGTTGTATCCCCAGATTTCATCAAATATTTTTTCTCTTGAAAGAGCCTGATTGGCATTGGATGCTAAATAATGAAGAATTTCAAATTCCTTTACTGAAAATGGAATGATTTCATTATCTAATGATACTGTATAAGCAGTTGCATCTATTTCTAAACCGTTGTATGCTAAAACTTCTTTTTTCTCTTGATTGGTAGATAATTCTGTAAATCGTCTCAATTGAGATTGGACACGTGCAATCAATTCTCGTGGACTAAATGGTTTAGTGATATAATCATCAGCCCCTAATCCAAGCCCGATAATCTTGTCGGTATCTTCTTTTTTTGCACTTAACATTAAAATTGGGATATTCGACTTAGAACGGATGGTCCTGCATACTTCGAAACCATCTTTTTTGGGTAACATAATATCAAGTACCGCGAGTTGTGGTTTCTCTGATTCAAATAAAGCCAGTCCTGCTTCACCATCGTTTGCAATAACAACCTTATAGTTTGAAGCTGTTAAATAATCTCTGATTAAATCTGCAATTTCCTTTTCGTCTTCTACTACTAGAATCTTTTCGTTCATAATCAATTTTCCTTTCCTAGTTATTCATATGTTAATAATATTTTATTCAGCCTTTAATAACAAGAAGAAGGGCTTAAATTAATAAAACTTTAACTTTAACTGTACTTACCAAGAATTCTCCTTCCTCTAAGTCTACATTGCTCACATAGCGAGAGCGAAGGTAGGAGATTGAATTATTTTCTATATGACATGAGATTGCTCGTTGTGTTAGTAAATCGTATCATTTTCATAGAAGGATTTATGATTAAGATAAAATTAAAATATAGACAAAAAGTATTTGATGATAATATTTCTAATCATGGAAAAGAGATCTTTGAGTATATTTCACCGAAATATA
>JABXKX010000587.1 GCA_013619035.1 Peptostreptococcaceae bacterium | reverse complement strand
TTTTTGAACTGATATCATTTATGGTTAAAAGATAAAAGTTATAATTTTTATATACAACTGGACTTACTTGTACTTTATAATCTCCATATTCAATAATATCATCTTCGTTTATTTTACATACTCTACATTCATCACTGGTCAACTGTTTCAACTTTTGTGCTTCAATGATTGCTTTGCCAGCGCCACAAAACCGACAACTTTTACTTGTTCCACATCCGGATTCCATATCTTTTGAATGCATACATTCTAATAATTCACCCAGTCTTTTACCTAATACTTCATTAAATGAATTAACATTAGAAAATTCCAACATTGCTGTATTAGCATAAATAATCTGTCGTTCATCGTTTAGAATAACATACTTATATGGAAGAGCATCAATTACTGAACTGATTTCGTTATTTGAACAAAATAGATCTGCTTCTTTTATAATCATTTTGTAATCTTTTCGACTTGGTGGAGCAAAGTGTGTTTTTGCATTATTTAGTTTCATATACATACTCCTTCCAGTTATTGCTACATAGCATCTAAAACTGATTATTAAATAATATACCTCAGAATCAGTTAAATAATCACACATGACAAATAATAGAATTAGGATATTGTCCAGATTACTATTTAGTCCCTTTTAACACTCTTTAGTATCACAACTGATTCGTTGCTATTGCTCAATACATACTCGGTGTGTTCTAAAGTGTCATTAACTGTTATTTCATCATATAAAACCTTTTCTTGCTGATATGCTGTATATTCAATCTTTCCATGGATAAATTCTAATACATTAATAGCTGGTATCGTCTCATTTACGTATTTAGTAATCTGAATAGAAGTTTCAGTACCTTCTTTTACTAATAGAATAAAATTATCCAACTCTTCAATATTAAACGCTTCACCCTCTTTCGTCACAACATCACCATTTTCTATAGCATCAGCACTACTATAACCGAGTGTGATGCCATTATATACAACAGGATTAACTGTTTTGTTTGAATCATCTGTATTTTGATCACATCCAATCATAAGTATACAGAGTACAACTCCAATTATTATTTTTCTCATTCTTTGCCTCATTTCTACTCTACAGTTATTTCTTCAACAGATTTAGTTTACCATTAATAATATCTTGAACTATTGTAACAATTTAATTCATAATCATTAGATTTATTGTTTTTTTACTCAAGCAAACTACATTTTTAGTAAACTTTTGGATTGACTATCCAAAAGTTTGATGCTAGACTAAATTAAGTGATTAGTACACTAGTATGGTATAAATATTGGTATCTATGTGACGGTATAGTCTTTCACTACAACGGCAAACCATTTGAAAAGATGGGACGCAAAACTAAGGGCCTGTAAAATGGTAGCCAGTTACTAGGGTGGACTTTTTTTTGCGGAAAATTTTAAGTTTTAAATGATTTTATTAAGGGGGAAAGGTGAATTATCACCGAATTTATGAAATTAAAAGTGAAAATAAATATCTTGATATTAGTGATTACACTAATAGCGTTAAGTGCCTTAGGCGGTTTATCGTATCTAAAAGTACAGACTATCTTTACAGAAGAGGTTGAAAAATTAACCGATTCAATGGTAGAAGAACTAGCAAACTCAATCTCTAGTGATATGAGAGCATATAGAAATGCAGGTACAATTCTGAGTAAATCAGTAAACCTAGTTTCAACAGATCGATCAAATAATGATGATGCATTGATGATTGAATTTAAGAGTTTTATTGAAGAATTTGATAAAGTTTCAAATGTGTATGTAGCTTATACGGATAAAGATTTTCATATTTATCCACCAACCGAATTACCAGATGATTATGATGCAACTACAAGACCCTGGTATACTGCAGCTATGGAAACAGGCGCTCCTGTATGGACCGATCCATATTTTAACGCAACTGATGATCGCCTGATTGCTTCTTTTGCAGCTCCTGTTTACAACGGTTCAAAGATTATTGGTATTTTATCATTTGACATCGATTTAAGTACACTCGGTGAAGAAATGAATGAAAAAACAGTTCTTTCAACAGGTTATCCAGCTATCGTTGATGCAAAAGGTAATACAATGACACATAAAAATAAAGACATTCTTGGTAAACCAGTACCAGTTCCGGAAATTGTAGAAGCCATCAATTCTAAAGATAACGGTACTGTGGAATATGAATTTGATGATAAAAAGAAGTTTGCATTATTTACTAAGGCAGAAGAAACAGATTGGACAATCTTAGTAATGCTTAACAAATCTGAAATCACTGAAAAGGCAATTCCAATTCTTATCCAAATCATTATAGTCGCAATTGCTTCTCTAATTGGTATTTTAATTATTGGTACAGTGTTCGCAAGCAAAATTGTGAAACCCATAAATCATCTAGAAGATGTGATGCAGCAAGTAAAAGAAGGTGATTTCTCTGTAAGATCATCAGTGACAACAAAAGATGAAATTGCAGCTATGTCATTAACGTTTAATGACATGTTAGAAAATGTAACCAATTTAATTGTTGAATCTAAAGATGCTTCTAATTTGGTTAATGATGCAGCAGAAAATTTAGCTACAAATGCTATGCATGCCATGGAATCGGCAAAGGAAGTAAACCTTACAATAACTGAAATAGCTGAAGGTGCTAGTTCACAAGCAGAGGATGCAGAACGTGGTGCTTCAATCACACATGAACTAAACAATGAGATTGAAACATTATTACAATATATTGCAGAAATGAAAGAGCGTGCTGCAGAAGTTAAAGATCAAAATGAAATCAGTAATGAAACAGTAGCATTATTAAACAATCGTACAAATCAAAATACTGAAGCAACCAATAAA
>JABXKX010000381.1 GCA_013619035.1 Peptostreptococcaceae bacterium | reverse complement strand
TTATTACAGTATTTCTTTTAGATATCACGTTATCAACACTCAATTATAAACACAGAACTCAATCCATTCCTGAAAATGTATCGGATGTTTATAATGAAAAAGATTATAAGACTTGGCTTGACTATACCATGGAAGTTTTCAAAATTTCCATCTTTACAAAAATTCTGAGTACAACGGTTCTTTTATTTTTCCTGGTACTTGATATATTTCCTAAACTTGCTAAAGTTTCAGAAAGCATCTCATCAGATCCCATTATTCAAATTCTTCTGTTCTTTGCTTTATATTTAGCCATCAACTACGTATTAGGCATTGGTCTTGATCTGTATAAAACGTTTAATATAGAAGAACGTTATGGATTTAATAAAACTACTGTAAAAACATTTATATTGGATCAGATAAAATCTATTATCCTAACAATTACTTTAGGAGGAGGTTTACTTTATCTACTCATATACTTATATCAGTTATTAGGCACTACATCACTTATTTATGCATGGTTGATTATAATGACGTTAATGTTGATTATTAATATCTTATACTCAAAAGTGTTTATACGACTGTTTAATAAACTCACACCACTTCCCGAAGGTGAACTGTATGAAAAATCAAAAATGGTTGCCAAAAGTATGGGATATGAAGTCAAAAAAATAAGCATCATGGATGCTTCAAAACGCTCAACAAGACTTAATGCCTTTTTCTCTGGCTTTGGGAAATTTAAAAGTATCATACTTTATGACACTCTTTTAGAAAAGTGTAGTACCGATGAAATCATAAGTGTTTTAGCACATGAAATCGGCCATGCAAAACATAAAGATATCATAAGAAATATTTTTATCGCGATGGTACAAATGGCAGTCTATTTAGTAATCCTGTCATTCTTTTTATCATCAACTGCATTTGCTACGGCTTTTGGATTTTCAGACATCCACTTGGGCTTTGCATTGATACTCTTTGGTATACTTCTAGAACCTTTTGGTATTATGATCAATATTCCGTTATCAGCATTATCTAGAAAAGCGGAGTACAAAGCAGATGCATGTGCTGCTGAAGCGGGTTATAAAGATGCCATGATCAGTGCTCTAAAAGTACTCGCAAAAGAGAACTTCTCAAATCTTACACCACATCCATGGGTGGTAAAATTAACTTATTCCCATCCACCAGTAAGTCAAAGAATAGATGCTCTTTCTAAAAAGGAGTAAACATACAAAGAAGGTATGACATTATGTCATACCTTCTTTTAATTACTTCTAATGAAACAGTTCTTATCTTCAAATATTACTCTTGATTACTTGCTGTAAGGTGCATCAAATCGCTTTTCATACACATTGTTCTTCTTCAGTTGAGAATTCCAATAAAAATTAGTCAATCCTACAAAGCTAAGAATCTTAAAAAGTATTCTTTGTGGCTTACTTTGAACTAATGGGCCTTCTAAGCTTTCTTTTACAGCGTCAGGAAACGGCTTGGTTAATCGATACATTTCACCTATTCTAGCGACTTTTTCTGCTTTCTTTGCGGTCATCTTCGGATGCATTAATCTAAACCCTTCACTGCCTGGAATAATAATAACACCGTAATTTTTCATTGACATCAAATCAGCAAATCGATGTAAATATTTCTCTAGATTTTTAGAATGTATCGCTTCTGAAAATCCTGAATGTATAATAAATGTTACCTCTTTGTTTCTAAATATCTCCTTTTGAGTGTTCATTTGCTCAAAAAAATATTTTACATGACCAGGCATACCATCTACGTATAAAGGAAAAACAAATAACAGTTTCTCAAATTCATTCGACTCTTTTATATAAGTTTCATGTTGTTTAACTTTATTCAAATACACTGTTGTTGTCTCTTCAAAGCCTTCTTGAAACCATGAAGCAATTACATTGGAGTTACTGTTTACACCCCTAGGACTCCCGTTAAATATCATTAATGACATGAGTAAAATCAGCTCCTTTCTTTATGGTTACAACTTCAATTAACTTTGCTCTAAAATTTAACATCATTCTTTCATACAGCTCTTTAATGGCAATAATATCTTCTTCTGTGGTAAATTCATCTTCAAGTATAATTAACTTGTAATCTGGATTTTTACCATAGCGCTGTCTATGGTGTTGTTCACCTTTATACATCTCAATATAAGGGTGTGCAACTGGAATCATGCGATCACTAAATGTCTTAACCAAAGAAGATTCATATCCTGCGATAATAGGTGTTATAACAGTTACAAGATCTGCTGAAGGTACAATAGATAAAATCTGTTCATAATCATCTTTCAAAGCACATTTACCAGGTGTCTTTACCCAACAATCCCAACAGCCTTGACAGTAGTTAATAGTCATATCTCTCAACTTGAAGTACTTAGAATCTGTATGAGCAACTTGTTCTAAATGTTCTTCAAACTCATCAAAACTTGGATCCGTTATACCATTGATAATAAGGTTCATCTTTCTAATCCCTCCCGTTATAATTATTCTTGTTTTTCCTTAAAGAATTGTTGGCATGTTTCCAACTGACCCGCTTCAACTAAATGATAACTTATTAACTTATCCCCTACGTGTTCTAACAGATTACGGTAATAGTTTAGACCATTATGACTTGTCGTTTCAGTACATATTATCGCAACCAATCCAAAAGTGTATATCCTCATATCATCTAGAAGACTCTTTAAACATTCATCCTCTAATAAAGATAAGAATTGATTTTTTTTCATTTGTTCAATTAGCTCATCAGATATTTTAGTGAAATCAAAGTTTAATCGATTCAGATTAAAATAAAATTCGCTTACCAGTCGTCTATAATTAAGAGTAAACTCTATAATAC
>JABXKX010000117.1 GCA_013619035.1 Peptostreptococcaceae bacterium | reverse complement strand
AGATGTGTATAAGAGACAGATTTGATTTCTTTATCAGTATCAATTTGACACCTTTTATAGAACTGACCTATTCAGATAAAGAATACTCACTTAATAACTGGCATACACTTTTAATACAATTTCTTTCTCATTGTTTATCAAAGTATGGTTATGATCAAATAAAATCGTGGAAATTTGAACTTGCCAGTGACGATAAATCATATGAAAAGGCAATTGCTTTATATACCGTTACCTTAGCAAAACTAAGTAAGAATTTTGATTACTTGAATCTTGGTATACTGTTTGCACCTGCCAAAGATTATGAGGAACGAGAGTTTTTAAGAAATTTTAAGAATAAGAATATCAATTTCATGTCTGTCGAAATGACTGAGGAGTTATACTTTAATAAGCAAGACTTAGCCAATCAGTTATTTTCCAATATACGCAAAAAAATGGGTTTAAAGCTTTATTACATCAGTGTTCATAAAGATAACACTCTCAATGATACCTGTTATGATGCCAATGCACAAATCTATAATAAACTCACTAATTTTAGAGATATAGACGCTCAAGTCGCATTTATTGATGATTTGAGAAATACAAATATTTTTCATGGCGGTTTTGGATTATTGACATATAACGGCTTAAAAAAACCGACATACAACGCTTATCAGTTCCTGAATAAACTGCAAGGTGATATCATCAGTATTGGGAATAAACATATGGTAACAAAAAAAGGGGATCTGATAAAAATACTTATTCATAACTATGATGAAAACAATGCACAACTTTATCAAAAACAAAAATCATTACTCTGTAATCAATCTTATCAATCACTTAAAAATATTATTTCATCAACTTTTGTAAGACTCATCACAATGTCTTTAAAAGTTGAAGCTGGACAATATAGGATTAGAACTAAAACCTTAAATGAAAACAGCGGGTGCATCTTTTCTCAGTGGATCGAAATGGGATCACCTTTAAAGATGAATAAAGAAGAATTGAGCTTTCTCAAATCAAGAGAAAACTTAGATATAAAAATCAAAAAAGCAAGTGTTACAGACTTCTTAACCATTGAAGAGGTCCTATCCAATAATGAAATAAAGTTCATAGAAATTGAAAGGATACCACCCTCAATCAGTTGAGCAATTCAGAAACTTTTTGACTACAATGATGTAAAATATTTGAGCCTTAATCTCAACAAAAAGGCTCATTTTTTTATTCAATCTTATATGAGAAACGACCGTATTTCACATACATCGTGAAACGCCCTTGAGCCAAAAATGACTATATGTTGATACGGTGTAACTCTTCTGCTGTTCGAAGTTTAAAAGGCGTTGAGTAATACAGATCATCTTGAAGAGTGTCATTTATGTTTTTAAGAACCTCAACTTCATCTGGTGCCTCTATGCCTTCAATAATCACAGTCTTATTGATTGAAACAAGCATATTGATGAACTCCTTCAACATTTTTTTTGAGTAATCATCTATCATCATAGATTTAATGATCATTTTACCCAACTTTACAATACTGATATTTTTGTATTTATGTGATTCACTTAAAGAGATATCAATTGTAAAATTATCGACCGCCAAAGTATACCCCAATTCAGATAACAGTTCTAATGTGCTTAAGATATCATCATTCACAAGAACATCCTCTAAGAATTTCAATATGAGTTTCTCTCTTGGAATTGAAATATTTTTCAACATGTCAATCAAACCATTGTGTCTAGCACTTATCAAAGTCTCCTCTGTGAGATTAATTGAGTAAGTATAGTTTTTCTCAGTCGCATTCATTTTTGCATACAGAGTATCCAACTGAGAGATCATATAGATATCAAATGTATCTAACAAAGCTTTTCTTTTTAGTATCGGTAGAAATTCAGATGGTTGAATAATTTTGTTTACGCCTCTTTCCCATCTACAAAGAACCATTTGCATTTCAACAGCCTGATTGGATACATTATAGATGGATTGGAAACGTTGTTTAAACTCTCCATTTTTCAATCCATCAACAACACTTACATCAAGATTCAATCTATTATCAGCTTCTTCTTTTGTTTGGCATAATATAATATGTCCTGCATAACTCTTAGCGTCATACATCAGTTCATCAGCAAAATGAATCAATTGATCCCATTCATCTGGTCCAACACCTTTAGCGACAGCACCTAGAGATAAACCGAGATAATGTTCTCTGTACTTAGAATCTGTAATCGGTGCCAATACTTTGTTCTTAAGTTCTATCGATAAGCGTTCTATTGTTTTATCGCTATTTTGTAAAATTACTAAAAATTCATCTCCACCATAACGATAAACGTTATGTTTTCCAAAAACATCAATAAGACGTTTTGAGACTTCTATTAAGATTTCATCTCCAATCGAATGTCCAAAGGTATCATTAACGTACTTAAATTTATTAAGATCGATAAAATATACATCATAATTTTTTGGATTTTTTGTCTTAATAATTTCATACAGATTATACCGAGTCAGCAAACCGGTTAAATGATCATAATTAGCAAAATACTCGTGTCGTTTAATAGCTCTTGTGAGCGTAAGACCGAGTATAGTCACAATGATTGCTATTCCAATCATAATCATATCGACTGACTTTAGTAAGCGTAACTCTTTGTCATACTGCTCTTGATACATTTCAACAACCATGTGAATATTGTTTTTAAGAGGTAGTGCTTCAGCAACAATCGAGTCTACCAAATGAAGTTGATCTGGATTCTCGATAAGTTTTTTTGTATCTCTAACATAATGTTCATATTGCAGTTTGTAACTGTCTATTTTATTTATTATATCTG
>JABXKX010000440.1 GCA_013619035.1 Peptostreptococcaceae bacterium | reverse complement strand
GAAATAAAGGATACCTTTATAATCAAAAGGTCTATCTTAATAATTATATCCAAATCATTGACATACCTTTAATCGTTTCCTACAATGATTAGGGTAAATAGAAAGTGAGGCTTTAATGAAAATTGATTTACACCTACACACCAGCGAACGCTCAACATGCTCAATTGCATCTGCAGAAGAACAGATTACTACAGCCATACAAATGGGTTTGGATGCAATCGTCATTACTGATCACGATTGTATGATTGATGAAACCATACTTGCTACACTTAACCTCAAATACTCACCTTTTATAATATATGGTGGTATTGAAATACGCATAAGTGAAAATGGACATGATGAAGATATTATTGTCATTGGACTTCATCAAGATGTTTTAACTCAAAAAAAATGGACCTATGCAGAACTGCACCAATTTGTTATTTCAAACAATGGCTTCATCGGATTAGCACATCCCTATAGGTATCGAGATTTTATTTCAGTGGATGTTGAAAACTATCCACCTCATGCCATTGAAATATTCTCATCTAATATAGGATTGGATAAAAAAGATATGCGCCTTCAATTAAAGGAAAAACTAAATTGTAATTTAATGGTTAATTCTGATAGTCACAGTATTCATTCAACAGGGAACTACTACAATGAACTCATTAGGATGCCTGAATCTGAACAGGATCTGGTTAGAATGCTCATCAATGGTGATTATACTTTATCCATACCAATATAGCACAAGACTTGTGGACAATTGGTTTTATTATACGATATATCCACATACCATCCAGTGAATGTGGATATATCTATGGTTTAATTTTATAATCATTAATCTAATTAACTCATCCAAATAAATCTATGATGAACACATTCAAAATAGAATGGCTACAGTCTGAGAGATCCAAATGGATCTCTCATTTTTTAAGAATCTACAAATCGAGTTTTGATAAAAAACCAATCATATCGTCAGTGGCTTTTTCAAAGTGTTCACCACTATAGATATCAAAGTGACCTATAGGATATTTTAGTACTACAGGCTTATTTAATGCTTCTACCAGTCTTATATGAGACTTAGGTGAAACAAGTTCATCCTTAGTGCAAACTAACACTTGAACGGGACACTCTACATTAACTGCTAATTTTATAGGATCTTCTATATGAGGCAATAACGCTAGTCTTCCACAGGCTTCATTTTTAAAGGTTACAGACTCTTTAGCCAACTCTTCAATACCTTCAAAGGCACCAGGAGCTGTTAACATTGCGATTGTTCCAGGTTTCCCGTATGCAGGGAATACATGAGGTGATAATCCGAATCTAGATCTACCTTTATCCCGCTGTCCATGCATGAACAACTTAAGAAAAAATCCTAAACCTTCCCTATCCATATATAGCTTGTTGTCTTCTTTATGATCAAATGCGCCACACTGAGCTATGACGGCAGCAATATCATGATTATAACTTGCTACATTGATACCATAGCCAGCTCCAGCTGACGTTCCCCAGAGAATGACCTTTTTTACATCGTCTCTTGAAGAGACATACTCAACAGCACCCTTTAAATCGTCAATCTGATAAACACCACAATAGACTTGTCTCGGTTCGCCATCACTTTCACCGTAATATCTGTAATCATAAGTAAGTGTGGCATACCCGGCCTTTGCAAATTTTAGAGCATACTGCTCCAAACACATATCTTTTGTGCCACCGAAGCCATGACTCATTACAATACATGGATACTGTTTCTTTTCTCCCTCAGGTTTGTAAAACCATCCGGATACCTTTGTTTCATGTACATCAAAGTTTACATTTTCCCTGTTTTTAGGAATCTCCTTATTGGAGACATCAATCCTTTTTGTTGGTTGTGGTTTTACTTTTAGGACTGGAAAGAAAATTATTACTACAAGATAAACTAAAATTACTGCAAGTAATCCGCCTAGTATTTGAAGTGCCAACATAGTACCCCTCCTAACTATCTGTTTTCATCCGTTAACATGCCAAAGAAGAATATAGTTCTTATTTGATCTTGGTAAGTCGCGTAGTCTTCAAAAATATTCTTCCATTCACCTTCAATTGTTACTTCTCTCATCTTTTCAGTTACAAGCCATATAAGCTCAGGAGATATATCTTTTCTGACTTCCCCGTCGATCTGAGCTTGCTTAAGATTGTCTAAGTATCTTATCATAAACTCTTTCTTGAACTCTTCCATCACAAGGATATCATCAAGAAACTCTCCTTGTATGCTTGATAAAAATTCTATTCTCCACTTTGACATCAGCTTGATTTTTTCTACAAACGGGATACCTTGCGAGCTAATCTCATCAAACTTCGAAAATCCCATTTCCATCATTTCATCTCTAATGGCTTTAATTATTGCTGTTTTATTTTCAAAATGCTTATAGAACGTCACTTTGCTTACATTTGACTCTTTACATATTTCCTCTATCGTGACTCTTTTCGTACCAAATTTCAAAAAAAGTTTTCTAGCAACTTCCAATAACTGCTCTCTTTTAGTACCTCTTGACTGTTTCAAGACATCACCCCTTTACGAAAACCATTAACTTAACGTTTTTTATAAACTTTACGTTTTTTATAAACTTTACGTTTTTCGCCTTAAGTATAGCATATCGTAAACAGGTTGTCAAAATCACAAAATAAACATTCATTATAGTACTCCTAGATTATGCTTCTATCAAAATCAAGTTTGATACTCATATTAGTACCCTTTCATATACTGTTTATCATTATATTTTTATTAATTATAAATTTTAAAAACTCTGTCTGGATAACTCATCGACCATCACAACCTATCCACATGTTTAACCACAACTTTTAGACTAA
>JABXKX010000087.1 GCA_013619035.1 Peptostreptococcaceae bacterium | reverse complement strand
CGATTGCCAGTCGAAAAAACTTGTTTATTATGTTATTTTTTCTGTTATTCATCTAAAAATCTAATCATTCTTATAAACAAAAAAGTTCTGAGAAAAACGTCACTCAGAACTTGAAACACATCTTCATATTGAATTAGAATGTTAATTTAAGTTTCGCAACAGTCTCGACATGACCGAAAACACTGTCACTGCTATATTTCCTAAACTAAACACTAAACTTGTAAGTGATTTCAATGGTTTCATTTTCATAAACCACAATTTTTGAAATAAAACGATTCAGAACTTCACGGGTAATTTCATCAAAATTACCATAAGACGTAAGTTGAGATTTGAGATGTTTAAACGATTCTTTCAAAGCTACTTCGTTTTCAGTTGCCTTAATTTTCATCATTTGCTTCTCTATATCAACCATCTGGTTGTCCAAAACTTCAGAAGCTAAATCATACTCTGATTTGGTAATATCTCCTCCAGTATATCGAAGAATTAGTTTACCTTTTGCTTCTTTATGTTTGGCCTTTTTCATTTCATAACTTTGCTCAAACTGCTTAGATTTAGTTTCTAATTTCTTAACTCTCTTTTCAATCAAAGCATGAATTTGTTCTTGATTAGCATTATCAGAAGCATATTTTCTTAAATCTGCTTTAATAACCTCAATCAAATCATCTTCTTTGATTTTATGCTTGGTACAGTAAGATGTACCATGTTTCTTATAACCACCACAGAAATAAGTTTTATTAGTCTTAATAAACCAAAACTTACTTGAACAATCAGAACAATACAGCAAATCACCAAATAATGATTTCTTAGGTGTTGCTCGTCCTAATGTTTTTAAGCCACGATTCTTGATCATGTCTTGTACACTGAAGTAATCTGCTCTTGATATTATACCTTCATGAGTGTTTTCTACAACAACAAATTCTTTAAGTTTCTTTCGACCTACAAGGGTAATATCCTTGGTGGTTTCTTTGCATTGTTCTAAGTCACCAATATAATGTCGATTTCTTAAAATAACCGTCACTGTTGTACCATGCCATACCGTTCCTGCATTTTTCTTACCTTTTGACATGGCGGGTGTTTCAATCTGCTGTGTAGTAAGGTAATTGGCGATAGAATCCCTTCCATGCCCTTCTAAGTACATCTTGTAAATAAGTTGCACTACCGATACAGAATCATCTTCACGAGGATACAACTTGCCATCTGACACATCGTAGCCATAAGGTGCTTCACCTTTTAGATAACGTCCTTTTTCTGCACTGGTACGAAAACTAGTCTTAATACGATTACTGGTTCTTCTTGATTCCTCTTCATAAATCCAAGCGTATAAACCATACTTTGAAACATCACCTTTGGTGGTATCAATTGCACCATCAAGCGTAATGATATCAATGTCATTACTCATGATGATTTTCTTGAAATCAGCAGATGTACCGATGTTCCTAGCCAGTCTAGACAGTTCTTTTGCAATTATCACATCAAAGTGACCCTGCTTGGCATCTCGAACCATCTGTTCAAAACCCGGTCTGTTACCCTTGGTTGCTGTCAAAGAATCTGAATAGATTTTCACAAGTGTCCATCCTCTATCAACAATGTACTTGATGAACAGGTCCTCTTGAGCAACCATTGAAGATTCTTGGCTTTCAAAAGTAGTTGATACACGTTTATAACCTGCAACTCTTCTAATTAAAATTGATTCCATCATATTGCCACCTCATTTCGAGGTGTGGTATGTGTTGTATCTTCATTGTACTGCTTTTCTGTTTCTCCCTCAATCAATATTTTCAATTGACTGTTAATATAGCCTTCATACAATTCATCAAATCCGGTTGATTGATCATAAAATCTTATAATCTTCATAAGACCATCTCCCTTCAGAATTGTTTGTAGTATAAACATTATACTTGTCTCTTAAGGGTATTCAAGTAATGGCAGCCACTAATTACAATAAATAATTGTATATGGTCACATTCAATCTATTGTGACCAAGATCATGAGACACCTTTCTTAAAAGTTTGCTATCAAAGCCTCTATAGTCTTTGTTATCATAACCTTGTTCTTTTACAAGTTCCTTGTATCTATTTTGTGCATATTCTCTTCTAAATGCATGATTGTCTATCTTTGTAGTGTATTTATTAAACATGGCTTTTCCGATTTGTTTTCCACTTAGAATTTCTTTTACCTTCACACGATCACACTTCAAAATAGTAGCATCTCTTTCTTTACCACCTTTTTCAATTAGATGCACTTTGTATGGTAAACCATCTTTCCATATAAAACGTTCTGGTGTAATAACCAGTACACTTTCTCTTCTGTAACCACATGCTTTTGCTAATGTAATTTGTTCTTTATAATTGTTTGGATTGTATTTCGTATCATGTGCCTTTGGTCCTCTAGATCTCGTAATATCTTTGTATGACCTATTCTTGATGCCACATTCTTTTTTAGTAATGTGAAGGTTAAACAGTTTATTAAGTGCTGCCATATCTTTACTGATCGTGGCAGCTGATTTGCCATCTGTTTGTCTGAACTTCAGATATTCTTCTATATGCCCTTTTTTAATTTGAGAAATATCTTTGATACTTTTGTCTTTAATTTTTTGATATTTTATAAATTCAATACTTGTCTGCTTTATCGCATCATATGATAAAAATGAATGTATTCCCATTGTCCTATTAGATGGGTTCTTACCCATCATGTCTTTGTATTCTTTTTTTGCATCGTCTCTACTTTCTCCAATACACTTCATTTGTTCCATTCTACAGTGTAGTTGATAACTTATTTTTGATATTCTAGCCATAAAAATCACCCCTTCAATATTTTTTAGTATCTTAAAT
>JABXKX010000111.1 GCA_013619035.1 Peptostreptococcaceae bacterium | reverse complement strand
GTATTAAACCAGTTCACGTTCTCCAATATTTGTTTTTAATAAGGTTTCCCAAACCATTTAGTGTTAGATTTGCATAAGTTGGTGAAATAATTCCACCTTGAACTGTACCAGATATTGTACTAAATAGTTTTTTCTGGTATACATACCCCGACTTAAGAAATTTGTTTAGTATATCCTTATCCATTAGTACATTATCTCGAAGCCATTGGTGTGATATTTCGTCAAAGCAAGATTTGATATCCCCTTCAAGTATCCATTTAGCTGATGTTTTCTGAGCTAGAACCTGAAACAAGTACTGGCTAGCATCTTTGGTACTTCTGTATTTTCTAAAACCAAAACTCTTTTGATCGAGAATTGTTTCAGATACAGGATCGAGACCTAGCAAATATAAAGCTTGCATTGCTCTGTCGTACATTGTGGGTATCCCTAAAGGCCGTTTCTTATTGCTGTTACTTTTGTTGATGTACACTCTTTTTAGAGGACGGGTTTTATAGCCTTTACGAGTTAAGCTTAGAGCGGCTTCGTACTTCGTTGCAGGCGTTGTCCATAGCGTATCATCGATACCAGGGGTGTTTTTCCCTTTGTTTGTAGTGACTCTTTTTACTGCTATTAATTTAGCATAGAAAGAATCTGTTAATAAATACTGTAGTTTCTTTACGAGATTGTATCGTCCTCGTTCGACGGCTTTAGCAATCCGAGATTGAAGTTTATTAACTTTAAATTCTATTTGAGACCAGTTCAATCCATTCCACAGAATATTATAGTCTGTAGTTGCCCGAGAACTAGCTCTATTTGGCTTACCCACATTCATAAAGTATCTTTCCTTTCATTGCTGTAAATGACCAGCTAGAAGTCTGCATCCTTTCAGATTATGGCAAATTTTGAACCACTATCTACCTCGTTACAAGATAGCATTCGCTTTCTCTAGCGCTCCCTTAACCGCTAAGTATTGTGCGCCTCTTACGAGTTGCCTACCTATTATAATAGGAACTTATCGGTCTTACCTAGTTGCGTATCTCAGCCAATTCATGTTTCCTTAGATTCTATCTTTACCCCGAAGTTTTAATTGTCCATATACTGTATGACGATTTGAAATCATGCAGTCAAAACTTGTCACCTTTTGGTAATAGAGTGTCAGCCTTATTTCTCTACTTTTCTTTAACGAGGCTTACAATAGTTCAACTAATTTAATCATAGAAACATATTTACTCTAGCAACGATTACCACTTTAGGCTAGCAGTGTATTCGCATTGTTCCCACAGCTTTGCACCCCATCATTACTAATGACGCACATGTGAGTAGAGTTATCCCATATGGATGGGATAGTCCAAAGGCCTAAGCTTAGACAGCCTGAGACATGCCTTGAACTTATATATCAAGTGCTAGTCGCACCAAATCAGAAGAAATATGTGAATCCAAAGTATGATTTTTGGCTCTTTCTACTCATAAAATTTTAAATTGCCGGTTTGCGTAAAAGCAGTTTTTTAATCTTTCATCAAAAAAAAACGACTAAAAGTCGTTAAATGACATACACATTTATCATTTCAATTATATACACTATTCCTCGAATAGATCTACTTCATACTCATCATTCTTAATTAAGCTTATATAGGCATCCATCATTTTTTCCGTTTTAGCTGTTAGATTATTAGCTAAATCACTATATTCAACACCATTTTCCTTAATACCCATTCTATAATGAACTGGACACGGATCATCATTTAGGATTATTTCAAGTCCTTCAAAAGCAGCTAAACCAACTTTTTTCTCAACAGAACAAAGTACATTATTTGGTGCAAAATGACTTTGATCTATATCAACACCAATAGCCCAGTAATCAAACACTTCAGCAGATTCAAATAAACCTTCTCCAGTTGCACCAGCAGCATGGAAAATAACATCTACATCATTGATCTGATTCATAAGGGTTGCATAATAAAAACCTCTATAGCTATCATTAAATGAATCAGCATAATTTTTAGAAATATCAGCTTTTTTATTGATTTCCTGAACACCTTGATAAAAACCATATTCAAATCTATTGATTAAGTCAAAATTCATCCCACCAATAAATCCAACATTATCTTTTTTAGTGACATCACCAGCTGCAAGACCAGCTAAAAAGCCCATTTCTTCTTCGCTAAATGTAACAGCAAAGACATTATCATATGGCTCCCATATATGAACTTCCTCTTCATCTACTATTATAATAGTCTCAATTTGTGGAAAAGAATCAACGGTCATAAACATAGTCCCTGCATTATCAGTCGCTGTTCGGTGTATTACTTCATCATACACAAAACTGACGACCATAATAACATCATTTACTAATGCTGCCTCATTGACTACAATTTCTAACTCATCTTGTAACATTTCATCAGTCTCAATATCACCTGACACTGGATATTCAGTATATGCAATATCTAATTCAGTTACCGCTCTATCTAAACCAATTCTAATGTCATTACGCCAAACTTCATCAAAACCATCTTCTACATAAACCCAACCAACACTTAGAGACGTAGATTCTGATACATCACCAAATCCCACAAAACTAAGCACCAAAACCAGTACTAGAATAGTACCAACTATCTTTTTCATTGTGACACCTCCCAAATCATGTATGTCATACTGTCTCTCTTAGGGCATCATCATATGCTATTTAGTTTAGTTATTTCATACCCCGAAATGACAATTTAAAACATTTTGTGACATATAATAAAACATTTGCATAGTATATCATAGTTTTACACAATGCTTTACCCTTTAGCAATATAAGAGGTATTCAGCAATAAATCTGAATCATTGATTATATGATATTACGTTGGTATACATTACACAC
>JABXKX010000499.1 GCA_013619035.1 Peptostreptococcaceae bacterium | reverse complement strand
TAATTGAAAAGGAAGATAGTTCTCAAAGCAAGTTAACGATTAGTGGTGCTAATCCAGAAGCCAAGATTTCTCATCCTGAATTTGTAGGGGCTCTTCCTGGCACGGACAATCGAATCATAATAAATCTTGTTGGAAATGAGAATATGGAAGATGATTCATCTGATAAATGGACTTTTAACGTTATTAATAAAACTGATTTTCCAGTAGATATTAAACCTTTTACTGATGAGTTTTCGAATATTCATATAGAAGCGAGTTCGGATAGTACCAATGATATTTATATTGGTAATGCGTTTCCTATGTTAATTGGTGATCCATCTACACCTAATGAGTGGTTTGATGTTGTTATAACGATTTCTCATAATAATGTGGTTTATGAAACTATTGTTTCAACAGTAGGGAAGTGATTTTTTGAAAAAATATTTAAATAAAAAAGGATATACTTTAACATATGTAATTGTCATAATAGGATTACTCCTTATATTGACAGGTTCTGTTACATTTGTATCTTATTATAACCTTAAGACGTCTCGAATTGGTGGTCGTGTCAATACTTCATTCTACGCTAATGATGGTGCTTTAGAAGAAGCTTTAACGGAATTAAACCGTCATACGTATAATGCTGAAGTAGAAGCTTGGGATCATATTAATTCAAAATCATATTTAGCAGATAGTAGTTGGATTGGTTTTTTGGACGAGATTTATAAAGATGTCAATAAGCCAGTTGATGGCATTACTATAGAAAAAGCGAATAACATTATTGCAAGGGCATTACAAGGCGAATTTGAAAAGACTTTCTTTAATGAGTTATATGCAACTCCTGTCGCTAAACATGTGTTTTTTAATGCAGGTGCAATTGATTATGAGTCGAAATATCCTAATTATACGACCTATCAAGGATTAAGTAATATTGGAGCACAAGTTCTTAATTCGATTATTATTGACGACATGGAAGAGATTACATTTGATCCAACGGGTAAAATCGTATCACCAGAAGGTGTTCCGGTAGTTGATGTGTTTAATCTGACTTATCCAAATCCTAATGAAATTGATTTGAGTGTTAGTTCTGATGGGACGTATCATAAGTACAATAAAAAAATACAAGCGGATCTTAAGATTACAGCACCTCAATATGCATTTTCAGTTGCAATGCTTAGTAAAAATATCATTATGTATAGAAATGAGTTAACAAATCCTGCACTTGTAACTAATGGTGATCTAGTTTTTGTTGATGGTACTAATATTGTTGATGGTGATGTCTATGCGTATGGAAATTTTGTAGACGCTTCAGATAATTATAGCCATATTGATGTAAAATATAATCAACCACGTGACCAATATGGTGGCGTGGTAATTGGATATAGAGAACCTAGTGGTAGTGAAGTTAGAGTTTATGGTGATTCTGAGATGGATAAATTATATTCTTCAGATAATTCAACATCTGTAACAATTAATGGCGATTTATCAACACGTAATAGTGTCAAACTAGAAACAACTGACTCTTCATTGACAGTTGGTAATAATGTGTATGCAAATGCTTTTTATATAAGACCAGAAACAGAAGATACTTTATCGCAGATTAATAAAAATTTGTATTTATATTCAGATTTATATATTTCAGGTATAAATTCAAGGATTGAAGTAGGTGTTAATGAACCCGACTCAATAAATCCTGATAATAAACCTGTTAGGAAAACTTATAGACCGGGTAGTGGTGAAATATGGGGTCTTCATGATAAGAATTTAGCTGTTCAAGAAGATTATACTAGAACAGGTTCTATTATAATTAGTAGTAAAGCTGATAAACCAGCTATAGTGGCTAACGGTTTGTATCTTCATGGTGTTATTAGATATGATGTGAAGGGGTATGACCAAAGAAATCCTGATCCGCTTGCTGGTGATAAAGAGGTCTCTTATAAATCGGGAGAAAGCTTCACAACATACAATAATGCACAGTATTATCAAACATTATTATCTGATGATATTTATCAGTCTGGAGTATTTTCATTTTTAAGTCAATTTACTTCACCAGGCGGTACTGGTTATGATATGATTTCATTTGATGCCTTACAAAAGGTTAACCAGGTATCTTATAGAAGGAATCATTATTTTACTATGGGTTATTTAGCCAGTACTGATGATGAAAATCTTTATAAAAAAGTATCGGATGCTGATAAGAAAATATTACAATTTAGAAAATTACAGGAAAATGATAATAAAGAATTTTATGGTATAGCCTCTCCGGGATTGTTAGCATTTTCTAAAGCATATTTAACTGATGATTACGATACAGCAGTTGGAAAAGTTTATAACAATAATAGAACCCCTTTAGATGATGATATAGCAGGGGATACGAGAAAAGATATTTTGAGAAGAAATTCTGATATGGATGGAGAAGCTGTAGATGAAAAAATTAATCTATTAGGCTACTCTGCTAATGTAGCTGGCGTGTATCAGGAAAAATCATTTTTTAATGATTGGTTAGATATTTCTTATGTTGATGCATCTGATATGGATAACGATGGTGATACTGATGAATTACTTTACAGAGATAGTGTCACTACAAACCCTAATACTCCGACATCTGTTGCATTATTTAATAATGATTCAAATGTTGATATTTATATTAATTATCCGATAGAAGTTGCTGGTGCAATCAATCTTCAAGGTAGAAAAGGTCTTAGTGAGATGATTGAAGGTACCATTGTTACTAGAGGCAATGTATATGTCAATGCGGATGCAGGAGAGACACTAGAATTTACGGGTAACATTATTAGTGAAAAAAATATTTATTGTTATGGATTAGGTGAAAAGAAATTTATACATGATGACTGTCTCTTATACAC
>JABXKX010000483.1 GCA_013619035.1 Peptostreptococcaceae bacterium | reverse complement strand
ACCTTTAGATGTGTATTCAGCTTTTTTTTCAATCACTTCAATATTATTATTGGTTAAATTCATCACAAGAGATTGATGAGGATTTTTATAGGATTTAAACTTCGGATGGTTTTGCAAGTGATAAAAAGTAAGTTCCATCCCCTTATTCTTTGCATGTTTGATAGTCTTTTCGGAATAAGTCATTGGACCCTTTAAAAAATTTGTATATGCTTTGGAGAGGCCTTTTAAAACATTTTGGAGAACTGATTTTTCGCATTGATACAACCAACTATGCTCTTGCTTTAATTGCGTTAACAGCTTTGACATCTCATTAAAGGTTAAGATACTAAGTTTTTTTCAAATCGTTTCATATTCAATTCCAGAAAATAATTCCATACATAGCGTTTTGCACAAAACATTTCCTCAAGTTTAAGAATCTGATTTTCTTTTGGATAGATTCTATATTTAAAACCTCTCACTTTCTAAACTCCTTACTCTTTCGACTTTTGTTTTTTAATATATGTTTTAATTTGCGATTCAGAATGTTCACTAACAGTTGCTACAAAATAAGAAGGATTCCATAAATGACCACCCCACAGTTCATCTCTCAACTCAGGCATTTCTAAAAATAAAAATCTAGCACTGGTACCTTTAAACGCTTTAATTATATTAGGAAGGTAATGTTGGGGTTTACACTCAATGAGCATATGGACATGATCAGAGCCAGTCTCCATTTCTAAAATATCGATGCCATGATCATCAGCTATTTTTCTAAGTAAGGATTTCACTTTAACTTCAACAGAATTCCTAAGTATTGGTTTTCTATACTTAGTACACCAAACCAAATGATATTTAAGAGAATATACGTATCCTCTTCCATAGTTTAAATTACTCATACACACCTCCTAATTAATACTAACATACGGCACACGAAAAAGCAACGATAACACGCACGTCCGTTCGTGTTATTGTTGCTTTCAGACTTTCTCAGACTTTCTCTTTTTTGAGTTCGTAGAACATACATTATTGAAGATATTTAAGAACAACAGTAAAAGAATCATGCTCTAACTCACAACTGAAGTAACGAGTGTGCGAGCATTTTTTCATCAAAAAAGAAGTAGCCTAAGCTACTTCTTATGAATACCGAACCAAAAAACTTCTTTATATCTCTTAAATCCGCATTTTTCTGCCAAACTGAAAGAAGCATGATTACCTACATTGATATGAATATATGGAATTTGATCTTTTTCTATTACTTTAGAAATAATATCCATAGATAAGTCATACGCTATGCCTTGCCCTCTATAAGCTTTTTTTGTATACATGATGCCAACTGAATTATCACGATGAAGCAAAACCCAAGCAACCGGCTCTCCATCAACACGGTAAATACTAGACGGTCTATTTTCTAGATCATCATAAATGAAGGTATGTGAAAACTCATCTTTAAAAGTATAATGTTCGTCAATAATCTTTGAATCCGCTACAGTACCATCAGTCAGTAGAAGCTTTGACTTATAAGGTTTAAAGATCTCTTTATCAACAGACAACAATGTACAGGGTTCTTCCCATTCAATTGTTTTATTTTCACTTAGTATCTCAAAGACTCTATGATCAACCGCATCAAATCCATATTCCTCGAGTTTGTTAAAAAAATGATCTCTGATATGATATATGAATGCATCATTTTTAGCATAAACATAGTACCAATATGAGTGTTCATTAACAATCACTCCATTTGGATTTTCTTCATCATCGACATAAATCATCAGATCATCTTCTGGATCATCAAACAATCCTTTTGTAATATTTTCAATAGCTCCAATAATATTCAGATTGGCTATTTCATCCTCTTCTCTAAGAAAAGAAATAATTTTCTCTTTATTATAAACTCTAATCATTTAATACTCCAACAATATAATCAACGAAGGTCATCCCTGCTTCATTACCATTAAAGACACCTTGAGCGACTTTTTGGCTACCGCCACCTTTACCACCGTAATTTTTAATTTCTTTGAAAATCTCATTACATTTCACATCAAATGATCCATCATGAGATAACATCACCTTAAATTCAGATTTAGAATAAACCAATAGTACTGTATTCATCACCTCTGATACCTTTTTAATCACA
Source organism: Peptostreptococcaceae bacterium (assembly GCA_013619035.1). The sequence goes on along the minus strand of JABXKX010000483.1, from coordinate 13,051 downwards.
TAGTTCATATCTTGACTTGGTAAATAATCAAAGATTAGCAGTTGATACGCTTCATCTTCTTTTAATTGTTCTTCTATGTTTTGATCAATTAATTTTCTGTTGAGTTCAATATACGATTTCTTTAACTGGTCATTTTTTTCTTTGTCTGCATAAAAGCGCTCTAATACCGTTTTATCATCAGATGAAAACTCTTGATTCAAAGTCTTTACTATGTCAGTTTTCCTTCTCAAATCAAGTAAAGCTCTCTGTCCACACTTAAAGAAAATTCTAGACATACCTTTGTTTTTTTCAACTTTATAAAGTTTAATAATACCAACTTCACCCGTTCGATGAGGATGTGTTCCACAACAGGCCACACAATCCACATTAGGAATGGTGACCACTCTGATATTCTCATCTACTGTGACATCTTTTCTTACTGGAAAATCAAATTCTGAATCATCATCTACATAATCAAATTTTAATTCTATGTTTTGATAAATAACATCATTGGCTAAATCTTCAATATGAATTAACATCTCTTCATCAATTTTTGTATCTATATCTATGGTTATAAAGTCTTTCCCAATATGAAAACCTTTATTATTACCATTATAAGCGTCTTTTATGATGCCCGATAATATATGTTCACCACAATGCTGTTGCATACCATCAAGTCTTTTATCCCAATCAATGTTTAAAGTCACCTCTTTTGATGTTGGAAAAGAATCCATATAGTGATAAATGATACCGTTTTTTTCTTTTACATCAGTCACTAAAATGCCATCAATGGTTCCAGAATCAGCCGATTGACCACCACCTACTGGAAAGAAAATAGTTTGATCCAATACAACGGCATTCTCAGTTGTTTCTATTATATGTGCTTTACATGTTCTTAAATAAACGTCTTCATCAAATAATCGTTTTGTCATTTTTCACCTCTCTATGTTCATACTTACCAGCATGATATTTTTCTAAATAATAGTTAAAATAATCTTTAAGTGATTCTGCTTGCTTGGTTTCACCAATCAATTCCAGTAATTCAATGCCCACTTCTACAGTACATATATGATGGACATCATTGTTTCTTCTTAAATCATAAGCTGTTTTTCGACTGGGATTTAGAGATAAAATAGGAAGCGTCCTTAAATAATCACTCTTTCTTATCATCTTACGAGCTTCTTTCCATGTGCCATCTAATATTAAAAATGCTATTTTTTTATTGGAAGGTTTATAGTCTGTCACTCGTTTTTTATCCTCCTCTTTATCAGCGGAAAATATCAGATAAACAACATATTCCTTCAGAAGTTCTAATAACTCCTGTGGCGGTTCATGACGTTTCCAACAAAAAACTCTGGTGGTTTGAATTGCATTTTCAATCAATCTCCCCGTATTATTGGTTCTTGAAAATTCGTTTTCATGCGTCAGTAACCAAAACTCTACTTGGCTTTCTAAACGAATCTCATAATCACAAATACAATGACCTTTAACCAAACCACAGTTTTCACATTGTAATGTATTTTTTGATATAGGTTGTTTATAGGTTCTCATCAAGCTGTTTCTCCATAAAAGCGACTGTAAATTTATTTTTCTTATAAGACATCACTTTATCTATTTGATATCCTAATGACTCATACCATGTTCTTAATATAATATTCTCATTAATCATACCGAGTTGTAATTTTCCTTCAACCAAACTTTCCACATGATCCATCAACGCTTTACCATACCCTTGATGCTGATGATGCATTGAAACACAAAGATATTTAATCTTATGTCTTCTATCACTTTTCTTATCAAGACCAATACACCCGACCAATTCCGGTGCATAATAACCATAGAGTACTAATCCTTTTTCGATTACATTTAAAAAGGTATTGTACTCTAAAAAAGCAGTATTACCTGGACAGTTATCAGAAGTAGCACCTATCGTATCTGCAACCGCTAAAAAACTTTCAATCATCATCTGGTAACAAAGTTTATAATCCTGTTCTTCAATAACTTTTATCATATGGCCTCCATAAAATCAAAATGTAGCCACCTACCATGATCTTTTAACCATTGTTCTTGAATTTTATAATCAGGCATCACTTCATGAACACGTTTCCAATATGATTTGGAATGATCCATATGTTCCATATGACACATCTCATGAATTACAATATAGTCAATCACTTCGATCGGCGCCATAAGAAGTCGGTAATTAAAACTCAAATTACGTTCTGAACTACAACTGCCCCATCTAGTTTTTTGATCTCTAACAGAAATTTTATTAGGAGAATACTCAAAGTGATGCTGATACAATTTTATCCGTTTCATAATCAAAGGTTTTAGTAACTTCTTATAAAATGCAACCATCATTTTTGAAATAAAATCATTTGATACTTCTTCTGGAACAATCAAAATCAACTCATTATCCACTTTTGATATTTGAGCTTTTGAAACATGACGTTTCATGATAACTGTCGGTATCTGTTCTCCCAAATATTTCACAGTTTCTCCTGATTTGTATTGCCTTTTTTGAACTGGCATTTTGTACAATGATTCAATTTTGTCTACAATCCACTGACTGCGTTTTCTAAGTACATCCTGTATGATTTTATCTGAAGTATTCTTTGGTACTTTTAACTGTACTTCGCCAGTTGGTTCTATTCTAATCTCAATAGATTTCCGTTTAGAATAAATTACATGATAGTCAAAACTTCTATTTTCTATATTGAATGTCATTCATAACCCTTAGCTGTTCTTTTACATAACCTTCCCATATAGACTTGTCTTTACCGACAACTTCAATCATTTGATATTTAGGCTCAACCATCTCGATAATTCTATTCAATCCTTTATCTAAAAATGGTATATGAGCATCTAATGAAGAAATATGTTTATATATAATACCAAACTTATCGTAGTCAGATGCTTTTATATAGTCATTATACAATGTTGTGTGATCTTCTTTTAAATAGTTATACGCCAATGTACTATTGATGTGTATGCCTTTAATCCAATGAATGCTCTCACCTAAGTTTTCCAAAGTAGCGAGTATATACTTTACACCATCTTCTAATGTCTTTAACTCAGAATTTGTAATCAACAGGTGAGATAAATCCAACATCACACCTTTATTGGCATATTCAATTTTGCTCATAAAATTATCTAACGCTTCTTTATCTAATAGTGTTAATCCTGGCCACCATAAATTTTCAAACAATAACATGACTTCATCACTACCTGTAAATGTTTGGTTGACTATTTCAACTGTTTTATCTAAAACATCTCTACTGTTATACTCAAATTCAAAAGTAAAAGCATCTTTTGTTGTCACATGTCCAACATGATAAACCATATATTCCGCTTTTAATTTTTTAGCAATTTCAAAATCTCTTTTAAATCTATTATGTATAGCATATTTGTCTGTGCCACCAAATGTTTGATAAAGTGACGCTTCACTTGGAAAATCAAGTTCATATTGATCATCACCATTATAAAATTCAAGCCATGTTGGAAAATAACTTAAATGAAGGCCTTTCACAATATCTTTAGGAATATCTTCTACTGCTTCATTGCCATGTAGCAATAACTCAATACCATCCAAACCATTTTTACTTAAAAAATCTTGTAGACCTTTCCAGTTTCCGTTATACCAATCTAAATGGTAATTGGTATTTGAAAAATTACATAGTATCATAAGCCCTCCTTTCTATATCTTACATGATTTCAAACATGAAAAAAAGCCTCCTAGGGCTTTAATTTTCATATGTTTTTAAAGCTTCTATATACAACATATCCACTTCGAGAATATGATGTTTAATCCAATTCATCATATAGTTATACAACCACATGACATCCATAGCAGTTGCATCTTTTTCTACAACCCTTTTACACTCTAAATAAATATCTTTTTTGATGTTTTCATGTTGAATATGATGTGATTCAAAATCATCATAGTTAACCTGTTTCATAATTGCTTCTTCTGTTTTAAAATGTAATGAAGCATACTCAACAATTTCATTTAACAGTCTTGGTAACTCATCTCTGAAATTATCTGCTTTTGTTAAATATTCAAGCCTGTTAATGAGTCCAAAGAACATTTCATGTTGTTCATCAATTTTCTGAAGACCGACAGAATATCGTTCATCCCAATGCATCATCCTACTCTCCCTCATCTATTATATCTTCTACCAATAACAAGTAGCCTTTTAATTCACCTAAAGTAATTCTACCCACAAGTATACGGTTATAATCTATAATATTGTTTTCAAGGAGAACTTTTAAGGAGTCTATAGCCCATTTAGGTTTAATATAAACATTATAAATATTTTTTATCTCATATTCTTCAAAGAAAGCCTGTTTTAAAATGACAAAAGTCTCTTCATAAGTTGCATAATCATCTGGTCTAAACAGATTATCACTGCCATTTATGATGCCCAATGTTCTTGCTTTTAACACCCATTCATCAGAACAGTCATCAAAAGGCGTTCCCATAACAGCTGTATTTTCTAGTAACAACATCACTTGTTTAACCAAATCACTCCTCGTGATTTTATTGAGGTTTTCATCTAAAAAAGCTCTTGGTTTGCCTTTATATCTCAGTACAGTACCACCATATTCATCTAAAAATGCTTTAGCATATACTGCTTCTTCAAAATCTCTAACATATTTACCATCTATATACCATTTATAAGGAAAATAACCGGTTGTTTGACCTTCCTTTATGGCTATCAGAGGTAAATACTTCGTTTCTTCATAGGCTTTTTTAACATACTTTGATGTTACAGGTAACGTCTCTTCCCAATACACGGTTTCAACTGTAATACTAGGTTTTAAAGTATTCATTGCTGTAAAATCAGTTAAATAGCCACTACTAGATGTATATCTACTGCCTTTAACTAAATCATATTCGGTTTCTAAGGCCATTTTATAGGCAAGTTTATAAGTTCTATCATTATGTTGTTCTGATAACATCCACTTATGCCAGTAGATCACTTCTCCCTTTGAATGATAACTCAGATAATTTCTAAAATCATACTTTAACAAATAATCCATCAACAGTTGTGTTTCTACTTCAGAGCCTGCATATTGCCCAAAATAAAAACTCCCACTTGGTCTATAACTTCTAGATTCATTGTGTATCATATTCCAGATATCTCTAAAGCGATCTAATTCCAGGTCATAATAATAACCGGGAAAATTTCTATTCAGATCCACACCATTCACATTTGATTTGTAATTTCTGAAATCTTGATCATTGTAGCTTAACAGTTTATCTTGGTTAGATCTGCTAATTGTATACAAACCTCTTGTTGATAAATTATAGCCATCAGGATTAGAAAGAGGTATAAAATGTATGGCATTATCTCTTAATATATCTTTCATATGATAGTCAGAGATAACTGTATCATCATAATAATCCATAGCATATAGTTCTATCATCTTCAAAAGAATATTAGGACCAGGATTTTCTCTACTATGAATGCCACTTTCTACCAAGAAATGCATTTTATCAACATACCCTTCACTCACTCTTAATGTGATTGAAGCATCTTCTGTTAAAACAACAGCATAAATAGGCCTATTATCCGTTGAATAACCAAGTACTACTACTTTTATAAGATTGGGATATTGAAGTTCAAGTAGTTTTGCTTTTTCATAAATCATTTCTGCTGTATTGAGCTCTTCAATCGAAACAATTTCTTCAGCAAAAGTCGTAAATGAACATAATAATATTAATATTAGAATGACTTTCTTCATAGGCACCTCGTTATGTCAAGTTAATATAAGAATAACTCGTGAAACACGAGTTATAATTTTGGATATTTCACACCTTCAGCAACAACAGTCTTAAAGATCCAAAACCCTTTTAGAACAAATTCTATATGCTCTGCACCAACCGTTGCTGATTTTTGAATATAAATTTTAATACCATCTATATCATAAGATAGGAATCCTTCAGGTACCTCCGGTACTTGATATGCCACTTCTGGCACTTGGATGATTCCACATCAGCCTCCACCTGTACTGCGTAAGAACAGCGTTACAATAGTTCTATTCTTTTCAAGCAAAAATGCTTTTGCTTTTGCCTCTATCGATACTCTCATTTTGCCTCCTAAATTCCTATATCTCTATAGAAATAATAATTACCATCGAGACCTTGTTTCCATTCTACTATATATTTGCCTTCATAACGATTGCCATTTTCAATTATTAATACATAAGCACCTTTTTCGTAGATTTCATCACTGACTTTATACAAATCAATAGTTTCGATAGTAAACTGAGACGGTCCAATTTGAGCCATCCATGATTTAAAATAGGCTCGAACAGCCTCCCTACCTTCAATAACCTTACCATCAGCTCCAAGAATAGCACCTTCTTCATCAAAGTAATCTGCTAACATATCAGCATCTTGATTTTTAAATGCTTCTATCCAAATATCATTACCTTTATCTACTGCGACTCTTATCTTTTCCATCTCACACCTCCTATATTATTCTTACCCATAATTATACAGGATAACCGCTATTATTAATACACTATTTCAGTATAGTTATTGAGAATTCTTATCAATTAAGATAAACTTATGATATAGTAATTACAAAAAGAAGAGCTTACTTAAAATAAAAGGAGAAGCTTATGAATTATAATATACTAGTCGGTGGTGCTGCTGGACAAGGCATGAAAAGTTTATCAAACATTATCAGTCTTTCTCTGAAACGACATGGCTATCACGTTTTTATGAATACCGTCTATATGTCGCGTATTAGAGGTGGACACAATTTCTTTCAAATCAGATTTTCAAATGAACCTGTTTTAAGTCATTCTGATACCTTTGATATGATATTAGCGCTTAATCAGGAAACAATTGATTTACATCAGGATTGTCTGAAAGACTATATATTATGTGATCACACGTTGTCACATGATAAAAAGATTGGTGTCCCTGCGAAACAAACAGCCAAAGAACTCAATCACCTGCAAGGTGAAAACATCGTTCTTTTAGGTGCTTTTGTAAAAGCTTTCAAATTGGATTTAGATATCTTTAAATTAGTCATAAAAGAAACTTTTAAAAGCAAAGCACCTGAGCTCAATACTCAAGCTTTAACACTAGGATACAATTCAATTGAAAACTATTATACAACTAAAAATAAAACAGCAGACAATGCCATTATCATCAATGGCAATACCAGTATTGCACTTGGTGCTATAACCGCTGGACTTTCAGTCTATTCTGCTTATCCTATGACACCTGCAACAAGCATTATGAATTACTTATTAAAAAAGGAAAAGGAAGCCGGTTTCATTGTCGAACAGGCTGAAGATGAAATTGCAGCCATTCACATCGCCTTAGGAGCATCTGCAGCGGGTGTTAGAAGTATGACATCCTCTTCTGGTGGTGGTTTGTCTTTGATGGTGGAAGCACTTGGATTAACTGCAATTACTGAAACACCACTTGTTGTTGTAGATGTTATGAGACCCGGACCCGCGACCGGACTCGCTACCAAAACAGGACAAAGCGACTTAAGTTTTCTTTTAACAGCCTCACAAGATGAATTACCGAGAATGATTATTGCTGTTAGAGATCAAGAAGATGCCTTCTATCAAACCATTAGGGCTTTTGACTTGGCAGACAAGTATCAGATACCAGTTTTAATTTTAAACGATCAGTATCTTGCAGATGCTTCAAAAACAATTGCAAAATTCGATTTTGACATTGAAATAGATAGACATCTTGCTTCAGAAGATATTATTGATACGCCTTATAAACGTTACAAATTTAGCGATACAGGCATCTCCCCTAGAATTATTCCAGGACAATATAACCGTCCTGTCATTGCAGATAATCATGAACACAATGAATTCGGAGAAATCACAGAAGATCCTAAAAACAGAGTTAAGATGCATTTAAAACGTTTGAAAAAATTGGATACTTTAAAAAATGATTTAATAGAACCAAAATATGTAGGACCTGAAACTACAAATATCATTCTAGTGGGCTTTGGCTCCACTCAAGGTGCCATCGAAGAAGCTGTTCTCAATCTCAATCAGAAGGGTCACAAAGTCTCTGGTATGATATTTGGTGATGTTTACCCTCTTCCTACCAAACTTTTAGAACAGTATAAAGACAAAGTACTTATAAATGTAGAAATGAATGCCACTGGACAATTCAGTCGTTTAATAAGAATGGAAACTGGGATTACTTTTGAAGATAGCATTCTTAAATTCGACGGGTTACAAATCAATGCAAAGGACATTGAGGAGGTATTATATGAACGACACTTTTAAGATTTTCGATACAAATAACAAAATATCATGGTGCCCTGGTTGTGGAGATTTTTCTATCCTACTCACACTAAAACAGGCAATCTTTGAACTGGGATTAAAACCATATAACACCATGATTGTTTCAGGTATTGGCCAGGCAGCCAAAACCCCTCAATATGTTAATGCCAATAGTTTTAATTCATTACACGGCAGAGCTTTACCTCCAGCTCTAGGGATTCATATGGCCAATCCAGATTTAAATATTTTTGTGACTTCAGGTGATGGTGATACTTATGGTGAAGGTGGCAATCATTTTATTCATAATATAAGAAGAAATCCAAATATTGTTCACTTAGTCTATAACAATAGAGTTTATGGCTTAACTAAAGGTCAAACCTCACCGACGACAGATATTGGCTCCATTACAACAAACGCTGTTGAAGGCAATAAAACACCTCCGTTAAATCCTCTAACACTTGCTTTAACCATGGGGGCTGGTTTTGTTGCAAGAGGTTATGCACATCATAGAGAAGAATTGAAAGAAATTATAAAAGCTGCTTATAACTATAATGGTTATGCCATTGTTGATATTTTACAACCTTGTCCATCCTTTAATAAAAAGAATACACCGAAGTGGTATGAAGAAAATACATACTACTTCCAAGAAAAAAATTCAGAATTCAATATAGCTTACGAATTGGCTAATCATGTTAATGAGAACATACCACTGGGTATACTATATGAAGTACAAAAGGAAAGTTATTTAGACAGACTGAAAAAAAAGCCTCTTAATAAAAGAACTTTTTATGGCAAAAATGTAGAGAAATTTATTTCGGGTTTCGAATAAGTGTTGTCTTATAGCACGTTTTGGGGATATAATGCAATCAGGGAGGTAATATATGAGAGCGATACCTACAAAATATGTTAAAGATGGTAGTATATTGGGCGAAAATTTATATACTGCAGAAGGTCAAGTCTTGGTTAAATCTGGTGCTAAACTCACAACGAATTTAATTGGGAAAATAGAAGGCAATCGTATTTATACCGTTTATGTAAAAGATGTCCACAGTGAAATTGAAGTCAATAGACTTCTTGAACAATCTTTTAGAGTTAAAGGTTCAATGCTTATAAAGGAATTATTTGCACTCGCTGAAAATAAAAAATCCATATTGGAGTGTCACAATAAGCTTTCTGCATATGCTAATGATGTCTTATATGAACTCAAGTCATTTAGACATCATGCCATTGAATACATTGATATAAAAAACGTTGATGCCTATATGTATAGTTCAGCTTTAAACGTAGCACTTTTATCTTCGTTAATTGCATGGGATTTACATTACAATGATGATATGGTGAAACAAATTTTTTTAGGTGCCATTTATCATGATATCGGAATAGCCTTATTACCGAATGATGTCATTAATAAATCTACCACTTTGACGATAGAAGAAAAAATGATGATTCTAAATCATCCAACTACTGGATACGAATTTGCTAAAAGCATGTCTTTTTTGTCTGCATATATCAAACAGATTATCTTACAACATCATGAAGGTTTAGATGGATCTGGTTATCCTCTTCGAAATAAAGGGGATGAAATCGCACAAATTGCACAGATTGTCGGCATTTCGGATGTATATGATGCGATGACTTCAGATAGACCTTACAAGAGAGCGGTTGCTCCAAATGAGGCTCTAGAGTTTTTATTAGGCTCTGGTGGGAAATATGATAAAACTGTTTTTGATGCTTTTATTGGAAGAATTACGCCTTATCCGAGAGGTTGTATTGTTGAATTATCAAACGGTCAACATGCCGTTGTGGATGAAGTGCCAAAAGATTTTCCACTTCGACCGGTTATTCGGATCATCACACCGACTGTTGACGGTTACGATTATCAAGAGATCAACCTAAAAAATCACCAAAATCTGGTGATTGATAAGATTAGTTATGAAATGATATAAGCAAATGGAGAATTTACATTTATGATGTGATTCTTCATTTTTTATTAGAAAATCCTTTAGATTTTTTAGCAAAAACCCATTCATAGAAAATGGGTTTAAACTATAACGTATTAAAATTGTATTTTAGGTATAACTAATTACTTTCTTCTTTTTTCTTTGACGGCTCAAACACCTCTTCATTTTTTGATTGAAATGCCGTTTTTTCAAATAATTTTTCTGAAATTAAAAAAGCATCCACCACATTTGGGTCAAAATGTACACCTTTATCACCTTTAATAATCTCCATTGCTTTTTGATGGCTGAAACGCTTCTTATACACTCTTTCAGATGTTAAAGCATCATATACATCTGATAAAGCCATTATTCTTGCTGAGAGAGGAATATCATCTCCTGATAACCCTTCTGGATAACCTCTACCATTCCATTTTTCATGATGATACAAGGCAATGTCACATGCAATATTAAAGAATAGATTGTCACCCAATTCCAAACTCGCTTTTTTCAACGCATTATACCCAATGCGCGGATGTTTCTTAATTATTTCAAATTCTTCATCCGTTAATTTGCCTGGTTTTAATAAAACATAATCCGGAATACCAATCTTCCCGATGTCGTGTAGTGTAGAGGCTCTTTCTAATTCTAATATATACTCTTCATTCAAAATATCAGGGTATTTATGCATGATATTTAAGGTTTCAGCAATTACCAAAACAAATTTTTGTGTGCGATTAATATGTTCTCCGGTATCCGAATCCCTTGTTTCAACTAAAGACGAAACAGCTATCATTGCAGCATCTCTTGTTCTAATAATCTCGTCTGTTTTTAACCTGATCATTTCTTCCAAAACATTCTTCTGTTTAGATAATATTTGATTGGCTTCTATCAACTTTATCCTTGTTTTTATTCGTTCTTTGATTTCCAAAGAGTTGTATGGTTTGGTTATATAGTCTATTGCACCTGCTTCAAAACATTCGGTTTTAACTTTAGAATCATTAATACTAGATAAGAAGATGACAGGTATACTCTTGTATTTCTTGTTTTCTTGAAGTGATTGCATTATTTCAGTTCCGCTCATACCTGGTAAAACAATATCCAAAAGAATCAAGTCGATAGCACGTTTCGAAAGAATACTAAATGCTCTATCACTATTTATAGCAACATAAATAGTGTAATCATCTTTTAAAATATTCAATAGAATATCAATGTTCATAGGTGAATCTTCAACAACTAAAATATTAGCTTTTCTGTTGATCAAAATAAATCACCCCTATCCAAAAAATTATCTAGCGCTACTAAAGCTTCATCAAATTCATATCGATTAATAAATTCAACAATATGTTCTAATCCCGGTAAAGAGTCATTAAACTGATCATATAACTTTATGAATTCTTTGATTGAAATTGCATCATCTGCTTTTAATGACAGTTGCAATTTATTTATCCACTCTTCTGAACTCATTGTTACATCAACAACGAGATCAACCTCTTGTTTACTCTTATCTATATCGTTATAGGTCTCTTCAACCAATCTATATTCCGACTGATACTCATTAATGAGCTCATGTATTTTCCCAACATGAAATTCTTTTAATGCATCCTCTAAAGATCTTGTAACTTCATGTAACCTAAGCATGCCAAGATTACCAAAAATACCACCTATATTATGAGCATATTCTTTTGCCTCTTTATAAGATCCCTCTCCAATAAGTGTCCGTATAATATCTGAGCTTTTCTGATATGAAATCAATGTTTTTTCTACTAAATTAAAATACTTTTTCAAATCATTTTGGAACAAAGAAACACCAAACTTAACATCTAAAATAGTTTCATCAATAGAGGTTAATTGTTCTTCAATAGACTCAGTGGATACATCAATTTGTATATCTAATAATCTTGAAATCTCTTTATAGAATTTTTTTATATCAATTGGTTTTGTAATATAGCTATCCATACCGCACTTCAATGCATATTGTCGATCTTGATCCATAACATTTGCAGACATTCCGATAATTGCCAGTTGATCTAAGTTCATTTCGTTACGGATAATCTTAGTTGTTTCATTACCATCAAGCTCTGGCATTTGTATATCCATCAAAACCAAATCAAATGTCATATGTTTTATGAGTTCAATTGCTTTTTTGCCATTGTGAGCATATTCAATAGTACTATTTAATTTCTTTATCAACTCCGTAACAATAATCTGATTATAGCGATTGTCATCAACCAATAACACTCTAATTCTCTTCATCTTTTTCTGTTCTGATGTTACTACCTGATGAATGTTTAAAACAGGTTTAGATGTATAAGATTCCAAATACCCAACGTCTATTATCGGGGATTGAATTTCGTAGTTTTCTAAGGCTGTCTCATCAATCACTTCATAGGTAACATCAAAGTAAAATTTAGATCCTAAGCCATATTCACTTTCTACTTGTAACTCGCTCCCCATTAATCTTACAAGGTTTTTAGATATCGGCAAACCTAGACCTGAACCACCATATTGCCTTGAAGTACTACTATCTACTTGTTCAAAATCGTTAAACAGTCTTTCCATATCACTTGTCTTAATCCCAGCGCCAGTGTCTGAAACCATAAAATGTAACTTCACTTGATTGTCTGTTTTAGAAGTAACTGAACATTTGAATTCAACAAAACCTTCATCCGTAAATTTTATAGCATTACTTATTAGATTAAGAAGTACTTGATTTAAGCGTCCAGAGTCTCCAATCACAAGTTCAGGAACCTCTTCTTCTATTTCAAAATTTATATGTATATTTTTTTGTGCCCCTGAATTATGAAACATACTTTCCAAAGCACTTATTAACATATGCAATTTAAACGGAACAGATT
>JABXKX010000628.1 GCA_013619035.1 Peptostreptococcaceae bacterium | reverse complement strand
TAAGCAATCTTTGGGTAGAATAATAAATTCCTAAGAAAACTCCATTTCCTACAAAGGCAAATATTACTGCATTGGTGTGCAATGGTCGTAAACGTCCAAAACTTAACCATGAAATAGAAAACTATACTGATTCTACAGGCAAGGAGGAAAAATGGCATTAAACATAATTGGAATTTCTTTTATACTTGTAAACTTTATTGCCCTACTGTTAATGGGTATCGATAAATATAAAGCCATCCACAATCATTATAGAATTCCTGAAAAGGTTCTTTTTTTAAGCGCTCTACCCTTTTCTAGTTATGGATTTCTTTTAGGGATGAAAGTATTCCATCATAAAACACGTAAACTACATTTTAAATTGGGCAGTTATTTTCTCATACTATTACATACTGCAGTCATTATCTACATTCTGCAAGATGGGATTGTATTCGAGAAAATATTAAGCCAATTTTAACTTTTTGAGAGGAGACAAGAAAATGAGAGTAAAATACAAACCTTCGATAATTTGGGTCATCATGGCTATCCTTTGGGCAGCAATAACTGTTTATCTTTATCAGAGGTACATACCTTCTACAGATCCAGAATACCTATTGGTAAGAATTGTTACAATTGTTATTCTACCTGGATTGATTGCACTATACTATTTGGCAATGCCATTAATTAGCTATTGTAAACTAACAGATAAAGAAATATCAATCCATAAGAGTGCTTTCATTTTCCGTAATAAAATCAAAAGAGACGATTTAGAATGTTGTCGTGTTCACCGACGTGACTTAGAGTTTTATCATAAAAACGGGAAAAATTACGCAATACACTTAGATTGGTCTGATAGAGAACAAGCCATTGCACTTATCAAAAAACTTCAAAGTTTTACAAATGTGTATGAAGGTAATTCTCAAAGAAATATAGATATTAAAGATATTGATACTTTATCATAAAAAAAAGAAGCTGCCTCGGCAGCTTTTTTAGTCTTTAGAATTTAATCTCTTGCTATATAACCATTAGGCATATAATTTGCCTCCGGCCAGTCTCCATTTTCGCGTAAGTAGAGTCTTCTTTTACATTCATTATGACGACCACCTCTACAGTAGATTCTAATAAATCCTTTACACTGGATGTTTTGATCACTTTCATATTTTTTCTTAAACATACACTCATCACTTACTGGACACAGCATTTAATCATCTCCTTATTTATAGATAAATTGTCTCAAATAATCATAAGATATTTCCTCTATTGTGACATGAGGATACCCTAATGTTCTATTCACAAATCCACCATGATAATCAGAGCCACCTGAAATTTTAAGGTTATATTTCTTACAATAAGAAACATATCTATCAATCTCTTTTTGAGAAAAACAATATGGTGAATAACACTCTAAACCATCAATACCAGCTTCTCTAAAATAATCCAATCTCGCATCAGACAAACCACCCTTTTGATTAGATGATGGATGGGCTAAAAAAACAGCCGCACCAGCTTGGTGTGCGATATCAATAATATATTTTGGATCAGGGAATTTCATCTCTGCAGTACAACCTTCTGTGAGTTTGAAATAATCGGATATATTCTTAATCAAACCATTCATGATTAAGAAGTTAAGAGATGGCCAACCACCTTTATAAGGATCATCCTCATATGTCTTAAAGTCTTCTAAAGATACTTTAGGTTCTAAAAAAGTAATCACATCAATATCAAACTTTTTTCTAACAGCACTAATTTCCTCTATTAAATTTAAAAAGTTTTGATTCTTTTCATCATAACCATAAATCGTTAGATGATATTCTCGATTTTCGTATCTAGATGCTAATTCAACACCGGGTATATAATGTAAACCCGTCCCTTTTACAGCTTCTTTCATCTCTTCCAAGCCTGAAATTGTTTCATGGTCAGTAAGTGAAAATAAACCAATTTTCTTTTCTTGTATTTCTTGTAACAATTGTTTACAATCTAACACGCCATCAGAATGATAGGAGTGCATATGCATATCTACTTTCATTATATCACCAAGTCCTTGAATCCATCATACGGTCTTAATACTTGAATTTCAAAAGTTGATTTTCCGCTTCGAACCAATGGCAATTTTGCAAGATAATTTTCAGCTTCTCTTTTAGAAACACAATCCATAACTAAGATCATTTCATTCGAACCTTCTTTTTGGTTCATTTCACGTATATACCCATGCAAATACAGAGCATACATTGCTTTCCTTTGTTCACTGAGCAAGACTTCTTTTTCTTCTAACATCAATGGACATAATTCATTTTCAATTGCTAGTATTTTCATCATGACCTCTATTTCAGAATATTCTCTAATACGCCTTCTTCATGTAATTCAAATAGTTTTGAACAATCACCGATATATTCATCGTTAACAAATGTTTGTGGTAATGTTGTGCAACCTGTTTTCAGAGCAAGCTCGTCTAATCTCTTGTCTCCAAAAGGAATTTGAACCTCTTCATACTCAACATTTAATCGATCTAACAAAGCTTTTGCTTTTACACAAAATGGACATGTTCTAAAAGTCCATATAACAATCTTTTTCATAATTACTCCTTAATCTCAAATTTCTTACATGAAAATCTCAATCGAATCACATATTGCAATGTAATTACTGCATAAATCATTAAAAAAACGGTTACAAAATCAACAGATGTAACAATCCATGCCAATATAAAACTAACAACACATGCAACAACAGTACTCACTGAAGTGACAAACATCAACTTCTCTACATATTTTGTTAAAGCTTCTTTGTCGTAATTTTTCTTATCATCATAGTTTTTTAACACTTCAACATATTGTGTTTTCCCAATATATCGTCCCAAGAAAAAAATAATGATACTCGGTACTAAAA
>JABXKX010000533.1 GCA_013619035.1 Peptostreptococcaceae bacterium | reverse complement strand
GTATCAACCTAATGATATAAGAATTACCATAGGTGCTGTAAATGATTTGGTCATAAGAAATATGGAACTTGAAAGAAAATTTATTAAAGATAAAGATCTATCAAGTTTACTTATTGGGTATAAAAGTTTGATGAATGGAAGTGATGATAAACGGTCTACAAAAGCATACCGTGAAACGACAGCACTGAATCTTATTGAAGATTATATAAAGGAGATAAAAAATGAATTATAGATATCAACTTGGGGCTTTATCCAAAAAATATGATAAGCAGTTGTATAAATTTTTACGAGACATGATTTCTATTCCTTCTCTTAGTTGTGGCGAAGCAGGTGTTATTGAAAGAATAAAAGAAGAGATGGAAGCTTTGGAATATGATGAAATCATTATTGATAAAATGGGTAACATTTTAGGCCGAATGGGTAGTGGTAAAAAAGTGATCGCTTTCGATGGTCATATTGATACCGTCGATGTAGGTGTAAGAGAGAACTGGACCTTTGATCCATTTGAAGGTAAAGAAGATGATCGTTACATATATGGTAGAGGTGCAAGTGATCAAGAAGGCGGATTTGCTTCAGCGGTTTATGGCGCTAAGTACATGAAAGAACTTGGACTTTTGGAAAATCATACAGTGTGGGTCGTTGGCTCTATTCAAGAAGAGGATTGTGATGGTCTATGTTGGCAATATATTCTTAATGAAAAGATAATTGAACCGGAGTTTGTTGTCTCTACAGAGCCTACAGGACTTAATATTTACAGGGGACAACGTGGTCGAATGGAAATTCTTGTAGAAGTTAAAGGGACGAGTGCACACGGTTCAGCACCAGAACGAGGGGATAATGCAATATATAAAATGGCTAAGATTATCACCGAGTTAGAACAATTAAATGAAACATTAAAACATGATGACTTTTTAGGAAAAGGTACTTTGGTAGTTTCTCAAATATTTTATTCATCACCCTCTAGATGTGCAGTAGCTGATGGCTGTTCCATTTCAATTGATAGAAGACTGACATTTGGAGAAAGTGAAGCAACTGCTATCGACGAAATAAACGCTCTAGAAAGTGTTAAGAGTGCTAATGCCAATGTGAGTATGTATCGTTATGAACGACCGTCATACAAAGATTTGAAACCCGATGTAGCCTGTTATTTCCCTACTTGGGTGATTCCAGAAGAACATAAATTATGCAAAGATTTGTTGTGTGCTTATGATTACTTATTTGAAAAAGAAGCGTTATTAGATAAGTGGACTTTTTCAACAAATGGCGTATCTATAATGGGCATGTATGATGTACCTTGTATTGGATTTGGGCCAGGTTTGGAAGAAGAAGCTCATGCACCAAACGAGAAAATATTGAAGTCAGATTTGGTTGAAGCAGCAATGTTTTATGCTTTAATACCATTAGCAGATAAGGGGGATTTATGTACGGCAAATTAAAGGGAAAACATTTTATTACTTTAAGAGATTGGAATAACCATGAAATCAACATGTTACTTGAAACTGCAAAAGATTTAAAGAGAAAACATTATATGGATGTGACAACAGACTATTTAAAAAACAGGACCATCGCATTGATGTTCTTTGAAGAATCTACACGTACAAGGAATTCGATGGAGATGGGCATGGCTCAATTAGGAGGTCACGCGAACTTTTTAGATACTTCAACAATGCAAATATCTCATGGTGAAGTTGCAAAAGATACAGCGGTTATATTATCTAGTTTTGGTCATGGCATCGCCTGTAGAAACTGTTTCTGGGAAATTGGTAATAAATATCTTAATGAAATGGCCAAACATTCAAGTCGACCAATTATGAATCTTCAATGTGATTTATTCCATCCAATGCAAGGATTAGCGGATTTAATGACCATTCAAGAATTATGTCCAGAAACAAAGAATTTAAAAGTATCGATTATTTGGACTTATGCAACCAGTCATAAAAAGCCTATCAGTGTCCCATTAACTCAAGCGTTGCTTTTCCCGAGATTTAAAATGAATGTGACGTTAGCTTATCCAAAAGGATTTGAAATGCCGGATTGGGTTGTAGAAGAAGCTAGAGCAAATGCTCAGAAACATGGAGGTGCATTTAAAATTACTCATGACATCAATGAAGCTTTCGCAGATGCTGATATTGTTATACCTAAAAATTGGGGATCGTGGAGTGGAAAAGATCCTAATGTGAATATCGAAGATTTTAAGACTTGGAAATGTACTGAAGCAAAAATGAAATTAGCAGATCAAGATGTTAAATATATGCATGCTTTACCTGCTGATAGAGGCAATGAAGTAGAAGATTCTGTTATTGATGGACCACATTCTGTTGTATATCAAGAAGCTGAAAATAGACTCCATACAGCGAAAGCTGTTATGGCTTTAACCTTATAGGAGGCACTATGAATAAAATACCTTTTATCGGACCAACATATGAAGAGATGTTACATCCTTGGAAAATTGATGAAACCGTTAGAAAAGCAGCATTAGAAATGAAAGATAAGGATTCATTACATCCACTTAATTTATACAATATTACTTGGAGAAATGGAGATGACAGTTACAATTATTTTGTATTACCACCTGAATTTACAGGTGTTAAAGCAAATATCGTTGTGCTGTTTGCCAAGAATTTTCCGTCAGGAAGTCATAAAGTAGGACCTACCTATTCTGTATTAACAGAAAAAACGGTAGAAAATCTAGTAGACCCACATATTCATAAATTAGTTTGGCCAAGTACTGGGAATTACGGCGTTGGTGGTGCATTTGTTAGTTCGAGAATGAACTATGATTCTTTGGTCATTTTGCCAGAAGAAATGTCTCAGGAACGTTTTGATTTAATTGAAAAATATGGATCTAAAGTTATTGCAACACCTGGCTGTGAATCTAATGTAAAAGAAATATATGATAAAACACATGAATTGGTTGAAAATGATCCTGAACATATAAGAATATTAAACCAATTTGAATCTTTTGCCAATTACAGATTTCATGAATATGTGACAGGAAATACAATGATTGAGTTGGTTCATGATGAAGAAATTGGTAATAAAGGCATATCAGCTGTAGTTTTAACAGTTGGTTCAGCAGGCACAATTGCCAGTGGTGATCGAATTAAAAAAGTATTTCCTAATGCAAAAGTAGTAGCAGGAGAGCCGATTCAATGTCCAACGTTATCTTTAAATGGATATGGTGGACATGATATTCAAGGCATTGGCGATAAACACGTCACATGGATTCACAATGTCATGAACTGTGATGGCGTTGTACAAATCGATGATATGGACTGTAAAAGATTGTTGAAAGTTATTTCTTCGGAAAAAGGCAAAGCATATCTTAAGACATTTATGGATTCAGACTTAGTAGAATTTATGTCTGATAAACTGGGTATCTCTGGCGTTGCAAATATTATTGGAGCTATAAAAACAGCAAAACATTATGATTTAGGAACTGATGAAAATATTATGGTTGTTGCAACCGATTCATTAGATAGATATCATTCTGTAATGGATACTATGCCAGATTATACAGAAGCTGATATCCAATCGATTTATGAACGTGTCGTAAAATATCAAGAACCAAGTTATTTCTTTGAAGGTGATAGAAACAATCAACTGAGATGGCATAATTTAAAATACTACACATGGGTAGAACAACAAGGTAAAACTGTTGAAGCTTTAAATGAAATGTTATATCAAGAGTTTTGGGAAAATGAAGCCAATAAAGTACAAGAAGTTGATGAATTAATTTTGAAGTACAGAGAAGAACATCATAAAGCATTATATGAAATAATGGGACTGTAACATGTATGATCTAAGGATAATCAATGGTGACTGTTTTATTGATGGACAGTTTAAAAAGAAAAACATTTATGTATCAGGTGAAAAGATTGCATCCATTAGTGATGCAGTCTTGCCAGCTGTTAAAACCATCAATGTTCAAAATTTGAAAGTATTGCCTGGATTGATTGATCCACATGTACATTTACATTTAAATATTGGTCAAACATATTCGGCGGATGATTTCTTATCAGGTAGTCAACTTGCAGTATCTGGTGGCGTCACAACACTTATTGATTTTCTAGATCCTATATATAAAAATAATGAACTAAATGAGGTATTTGCTAGACGATTAAATGAAGCAGATAATTGTGTTGTTGATTTTGCCTTTCACTGTACTTTAGGTAATTATCAAGATGATATCAATGAATTAGTGGGTGAAGTAAAGATATTGGGCATAACAAGTATCAAAGTTTTCACCACGTATTCGGATTCCAACAGAAGGTGTTCTGAGGAGTATATAAAGAAACTACTGAATACAGAATTATTGGTGTTAGCACATTCTGAAGATGATGAGATGATTCTTCCATGTAATGATATAAGAGACTATGAACTATCAAGAAGTGAAGCATCGGAGTGGTCAGCTGTAAATCGCTTAATTGAACTGTTAAAAACATCATCTGGGAAACTGTATATTGTACATGTTTCTTCAGGTCATACACTTGAGAATATAGAACGATTACCCGGAAAACTTTTTTTAGAAAGTTGTCCTCAATATTTTCATTTGAATAAGTCATTATTCTTAAATCCCGAGGGTAGAAAATATTTGTTAGCACCACCGATTCGTTCTATGGAATCTGTTGGTTTGATGAAAGAAAATATTATGAAATTAGATACTATTGGTACCGATCATTGTCCGTTTATGCTGGATGAGAAATATGCTTCTAATCATGTAGATATGATTCCTAAAGGGATTGGTTCGTTGGGTTTAGCATTTCCACTGATGTACGAATTATTCGGTCCAGAGATCATTACTAAATTTACTGAAAATCCAGCACAGATATTTGGATTACAACATAAAGGAAAAATTGAGATAGGCAAAGATGCAGATTTTGCAATTTTAGATGATCAACGTTTTACATTACCGAATTCAATTTATTCAAAGTGTGATTATAGTGTTTATGATCAACCCATAAAATCAAAAGTTGTCATGACAATACTCAGAGGAGATGTTGTTATGGAGCAAGATCAATTGTACACAAAAAAGGGCTTGTATTTAAGGAGGCATCATGAAAGCCATAATTAATGCTCGAATATACGATTTTGAAAATTATATAGAAAATGGTTATGTGATTTATAATCAATCAATTATTGATGTTGGTGATATGAAAAACTACAAAGGGCATTATGAAGTGTATGATGCTAAAGGTAAGTTGTTAATTCCAGGATTGATAAATGGTCACACTCATATATATTCTACTTTATTTAGAGGAGCGCCACTAAAAGCCTCACCTAATAATTTTTTAGAAATACTGGATCAGATATGGTGGAAGTTTGATAAAGAACTGACTATTTTAAGTATACGAGAAAGTGCTAAAGCATATGGTCAAATGTCACTTTTATGTGGTGTAACAAGTTTAATTGATCACCATGCCTCTGGTGAGATTACAGGAAGTTTGTCAGCAATTCATGAAGAACTCGACAAACTAAACATAAAACATCTGTTGTGTTTCGAAACCAGTGACCGATTTGATATTAAACAGTGTATAGACGAAAACATCCAAACCTCTATACACAAAGGTCATTTTGGTTTACATGCCAGTTTGTCTTTATCAGATGAAACACTAGAACAAGTTTCTAAGGTTGTAAATGATAAACCGATTCATATTCATGTTGCTGAAAGTCAAATAGATGAAGACTTATGTGAGTCTAACTATGAATGCAGGGTTGTGGAGAGATTAGATACATTTGGTTTACTCAACGAGGACTCAATACTTGCTCACTGTTTATATATCAATGATTTTGAAGCTTCGCTTATCAAAGAAAAAGGGTGTTATGTCGCTGTCTGTCCTAGTTCCAACTTGAACAATGCAGTTGGTTTATACAACAACGAACTATTAGTGACTCATGATATCCCAGTATTAGTTGGTACAGACGGTTTAGGAGCAAACATAGCAAAAGCCTATCAAAATCTTTACTATGTAGGTAATCAGTCTAGAAATCACCCAAGCAAAGTAAGTTTTGAATGGATTAGAAAACAACTGTTAACGAGTTATAACTACTTTAATCGTTTATATGGTTGTCGTGTTGGACGTATTAAAAAAGAGTATGATAGTGACTTTTTATTGATAGATTATGAATCAATTACACCCATGAATGCAAATAATGCATTTGGTCATTTAATATTTGGTGTTTTTGAAGCTTTGAGACCCTATGCCGTTTTTATAAGAGGAGAATTGCAAGTAGATCAACATCAACTGATACTGAAAGAAACAATTAATCAAGAAATTATAGAAGCTTTATGGAGGAATTTAATATGAAACTTGAGGTCAAACTATTAGGTCAAACATTTTCGAATCCATTATTACCTGCATCAGGACCAAGTGTCGGTAGTTTACATAGTCTACAATTTTTTAATGACTCAAAAGTTGGAGGTATTGTTACTAAAACAATCTCTATTGAAGGCGCTAAGGTGAAAAAACCCTGTATTGTTGCAAGTAATCATTTGGTTTACAATACCGAACTTTGGAGTGAATTACCTTTAACTGAGTGGTATAAGTACATTTTGCCTGAACTAAAGAAGACTCTAAAGAAACCATTAATTGTTTGTGCAGGATATACGGCTGAAGATTTTGAACAATCTATTCCTGTATTAGAAGAGTATGCAGATTTTTTTGAGGTCAGTACTCATTACGGAAAAGATGCATTAAAAGATTTGGTTACCTCAATATGTCGCTTAACTGATAAACCCGTATTTATAAAACTTAGTCCTCATGAACAAGATTATCTTGGTTTTATCGAAACGGCAGTATCATGTGGTGCTAAAGGAGTTGTTGCAATCAATTCAGTAGGACCAGGCATTTGTGTTAGTTTAAAAAATAGAGCAGTTACAATAGGTGTTGATGAAGGCCATTCATGGATTTCAGGTCCTGCCATTAAACCCATTGCTTTACAACGGGTCATGTCAATTAGAAAACACTATCCCGATTTACCAATTATAGCTTGTGGTGGTGTTAGTACGGCAGAAGATGTCCTTGAGTTTATATTGGCAGGTGCTGATTTGGTACAAATGTTATCTTCTGCACTCATCAATGGGCGTCAAGTTTACGATCAAATAGTGGATGAACTGCCTTTTGTTATGAATAAATATAAAATAGAAAGCATTGAAAGTTTAAGAGAAACACCTCTAGAAATAATTCCTAAGGGTAAAGGTGGTTTTCCAAATATCGATCAAGCTAAATGTGTTCTATGTAAGAAATGCATTAAGATTTGTCCTGAAATAGCAATGTCTTTGGATAAGAAAATAATAACGGATCCTTCAAGATGTATCAGATGTGGTTTGTGCGAATCAAGATGTCCAACAGAAGCGATAAGCGGGGTGTTGTAATGTATCATCTTAAATGTATAACATGTAAAACAATTTACGAGCCAGAACCTGGTAGATATTTATGTGATCATTGTGATGCACTTCACGGTACTTTAGAAGTTATTTATCCACTTGACAACATGGTAGTAAATAAGGAGTTTTCTAAATCCTTAGGGATGTTCCAATTTCAAAAGTTATTACCTGTAACGTCTCATACACCATTAGATGATTACATCGGAGGCACACCTTTATTAAGATTTAATCATGTCTTTAACCAAAACGTTCTATTAGTAAAAAATGATGGCATGAATTTTTCTGGATCTTATAAAGATAGAGCGAGTATTATTGCTATTAATAAAGCCATTGAAGAAGGCAATGATCATATATTCTGTGCTTCAACTGGTAATGCAGCATCTTCTTTAGCGTTACTAAATGCACATACCAATATAAAAACAACTATTTTTGTGCCTAAAAAAATACCAAAAGCCAAATTAGCACAACTTATGGTTGCTGGTGCAGAAATTTTTCCGATAGATGCAAGTTATGACGAAGTGTTTGATATCTCGCTGGATATTGGATTAGAGAAAAAATGGTATACTAGAAATTCTGCGATAAATCCGTATCTACTTGAGGGCAAAAAAACAGGTGCTTTTGAAATTATAGTTCAAAATGACTATGTTGTACCTGATTATTGTTTTGTTGGTGTCGGTGATGGCACAATTATTAGTGGATTATGTAAAGGTTTTGATGAATTTTATACACTGGGATTAATTGATAAAATCCCAAAAGTTATTGGTGTACAAGCTGAACATGCCTGTACACTCAAGAAGGTATTTGAGAACAAACCTTATACACCACTATTTGAAACCTCTGA
This sequence comes from Peptostreptococcaceae bacterium, assembly GCA_013619035.1. Next base: position 6,946 of record JABXKX010000533.1, on the reverse strand, counting down.
GACGATTGCAGACAGTATCTCTGTTGGTAATCCACGAGATGTTATCAAAGCGTGTCATTATTTAGAGAAAAACGGTGGTCAACTTATTACTGTGACTGATGATCAAATACTATCAGCCATTGAACAACTTGCTCAAACTACGGGTGTTTTTTCAGAACCAGCCGGAGCAGTGACTTTAGCAGGTTTACTTAAATTACAAGGCAGTGAAATACAACCTAATGATTTGGTTTGTCTTGTCATTACAGGTAATGGATTAAAAGATATCTCAGCGGTTAAACTTCAGTCTGTTAAAACATATTCAAAAGATGAAGTTTACGACTACTTTGAAAAGAGGTTGAAATGAAATGTTTAGATATAAAAATGCCTTCTGACTTTGAAGAGGCGTATGCATTGTTAAATAGTCAAAAGAAAGCAACTATAATTGCAGGTGGACTATTTTTAAGACTTCAGAAACAAACGATTCCATTATTAATTGATCTGAGTGCTATGAATTTAAGTTACATTAAGGAAATAAAAGATGGATTTATCATAGGACCTATGACAACTCTTCGTACCATTGAAACGAGTAATTTACCACGTGCTTTAAAAGATTCTGTTAAACAGATCAGTGGTGTTGGTACAAGAAATCTTGCTACTATTGGGGGCAGTATTTGTGGAAGATACCCATTTAGTGATATTGATAATGCTTTAATGGCATTAAATACCTATCTAGTATTCTATAAATCAGGTAAAACCTCTATGAGAGATTATTATCATAACGGTTTAGAAGATAAGGATATTTTAATTGAAATAGTTGTACCAAAACCTGACTTTTCAATGATCAAGTATTATAAAAAAGTTTATACTGACTTTTCACTTGTTAATGTTTCGTTAGCAGGAAGTGATGTCGCAATTGGGGCAAGACCTAACCGTAGTTTGGTTGTAGAGAATATTGATTTCAATGTGTCTGCAAAGATGATTTTAGAAGATGTAGAGTTTGGTACAGATTTTCAAGCGAGTGGGGCTTATAGACGTGCTTTAGCAGAAGCATTACTTGAAGATATATTAAAAGAAAGGAAGGCATTCTATGGAAGTTAAACTAATCATTAATGGTACACATATAAAATTTGCAGCAGATCCTGATGAATACCTTTTAGATACTCTTAGAAAATTAGGTTACAAATCTGTAAAACGTGGATGTGACACCAGTTCATGTGGCGTCTGTAGTATTTTAGTGGATGGACATTTGGTTCCGTCCTGTTCATACTTAACAGTAAGAGCACATAATAAACCAATCACAACAGTGGAAGGCATTCAAACTGAAGCTAGAAAAATCGGAGAAATGATTACAGCAGAAGGTGTAGAGCAGTGCGGTTTCTGTTCGCCAGGACATGTTATGGCTGTTTATGCATTGATGCAAGAAAATACTCATCCATCCATAGAAGAAATCAAACATTATTTGGCTGGAAATCTATGTAGATGTTCTGGTTATGAAGGACAACACAGAGCACTTAAAAAATTAATGGAGGTGAGATAATGTCTGTTAATAAAGGAATCCCTAAAGTTGATGGTATGGGTTTAGTTCTTGGAAAACCCGCCTTTACAGATGATCTTGCACCTCGTGATGCTTTGATTGTTAAAGTCATGAGAAGTCCTCATGCCCATGCAAATATCACTAAAATTGACACTTATATTGCTGAAGGATTACCAGAAATCAAATGTATACTGACTTATGAAAATGTCGGTGATGTTAATTTTTCAAGAGCTGGACAAGGTTTCCCTGAACCCTCGCCATATGATCATAGAATCTTAAATAAAACGGTTAGATATATTGGAGAACCGGTGGCAGTTGTTGCTGGTCATTCGGAAAAAGCTGTAGACTTAGCCATTTCTAAGATAAAAGTTTCTTATGATATATTAGAACCAGTTATAGATTTTGAAACTGCAATGGATAATTCTATTGTCATTCATGAAAATGATGGCACCAGTTCGATGTTTGAAATAGGGCATAAACCTAAAAGAAATATTGCGGCTGGTTATGAAATGGAAATAGGAGATGTTAAGAAAACATTAGAATCGTGTGATGTGGTTTATGAGGGGCGCTATTATACGCAAGCTCAAGCCCATGCGATGACAGAACCGCATTCTTGTGTGAGTTACTTAGATCAACAAGACAGGTTAACGTTGATTACATCAACTCAAACACCTTTTCATGTTCGTCGAATCGTTGGTAAAACATTAAATTTACCTTTGTCTAAAATCAGAGTCATTAAACCAAGAGTTGGTGGCGGTTATGGTGGTAAGCAAGCGATTCACGGTGAATTTTTCGTATCACTAGTAACCATAAAGACGGGGATGCCAGCAAAGCTTATTTTTTCTAGAAAAGAAGTGTTTACAGCGTCGTATACGCGTCATGCTATGCGTGTTGATGTTAAAATAGGATCTGATAAAGAAGGTCACATCAAAGCAATAGATATGGATATCTTATCTAATACAGGTGCTTACGGAGAACATGCTTTAACCGTTTTAATGGTAGCGGGATCCAAGACACTACCACTTTACAATAAAGTGGATGCAGTAGGATTTAGAGGGGATGTTGTTTATACAAATCTGACACCAGCAGGTGCTTACCGTGGTTATGGTGCGATTCAAGGTAATTTTGCTTTGGAGTCTGGTATAGATGAACTGGCAGCCTTATTAAATATGGATCCAATTGAATTACGTCGTATGAATATGATGAAGGAACATGAAACTTCAGAAATCTTTGAAATTATGGGTGAAGGCCAAGAAGGTACTGCCATGATGATTGAATCATGTAAATTAGATGAATGTTTAGATGAATGTATTAAAAGAATTGATTACTACAATAAACTAAAACATATAAATGAAGATCCTAATAAAGTAACTGGAGTTGGTTTGGCGATTGCCATGCAAGGTTCTGGCATACCATATATTGATATGGGTTCAGCTATTTTAAAATTAAACGATGATGGCTTCTTTAATTTGTTAGTTGGTGCAACCGATATTGGAACTGGTTCAGATACTATTTTAGCTCAAATGGCCGCTGAAACATTAAATGTACCGGTTGATAAGATTATTGTCTATTCATCGGATACAGACTTAACACCTTTTGATACAGGTGCTTATGCATCGAGTACTACTTATGTTTCTGGTCATTCGGTTCGAATAGCAGCAGAAAACATGGTCAAAAAAATTGAAGCAGCTGGCAGAATCTATTTTGAGAGTGATGATGTTTGTTTTAATGGACAGGATATAACTTCAGGAGAAAGCACTATATCTTTAAAAGACTTTTCGACTAAATTATTTTATTCTGAAAATCAAGAACAACTCGTCAGCTCTGGCTCTTATGTGGGTACAAAATCTCCACCACCCTATATGGTAGGTGCTGTTGAAGTTGAAATAGATGTTAGAACGGGTCATTTGGACATTTTAAATTATGTCGCTGTTGTGGATTGTGGAACAACTATTAATCCTCACTTAGCTCGAATACAGGTAGAAGGTGCTTTACTTCAGGGTATAGGCATGACTTTATATGAAGAAGTGAACTATACAGAACTTGGAGCCAATAGAAACAACTCATTCTTTAAGTATAATGTACCAACTAGAATGGAAGTGAAGTCTATGGATGTCTCATTTGTAAAAAGTTATGAACCATCTGGACCATTTGGTGCAAAATCAGTTGGTGAGATTGGTATAGATACACCGCCAGCAGCACTTTCAAATGCGATTAAAAATGCTTTAGGTAAAAGAATGACTAAATTACCGATACGTTCAGAAGATATTTGGCGTAAACTGAATAGTTAATATAAATCCTGTCATGAGACTCTCATTGACAGGATTTTTTCGCTGTCATAAAAATGACATGAAATGATCTTGGCTTATTTTAAAATAGTTTGTTATAATTTTATTACTAGGAGGTACTATGAAAGCATTAAAAATAATTCTATTTTTTGTCATACTGTATTTTGCATCATTTGCCTATCAAAGTATGACCTCGTTAGTTGAGTATCTTAGTTTTGATCAACTTTGGCTAACGTACGTGCTCTATGGTTTATTGATGACTTTGGCTCTTTATTACGTCGCATGGCCATTATTAAAATATACCGAAAGACCTTCATTGAAGCATTTAGAAGCATATATTACTAATAATAAGTATGAAAGAAAAATTCTTAAGTACATTAATAAAAGGTATGAAGTCTCATTAGATTCCAAAGAGAAGGTTGTCGAATTCTTAATGAAACAAGTGGATGAGTTCGATTCAATCATCAAACAATATGCTCAGCAAACCACAGTAACTGTGATGGTTTCACCGAATTCATTTATTGATGGTATTGCCATTTTATTTGCCAATTCTAAAATGATTTTTGATCTATCTTCTAAGTTAGGCTTTAGATATTCATCAAAATCATTAGCAAAAATGTATTTTGGTGTATTGTCTATGGCATCTGTAACGGGTCTTATAGAAGAGTTTGATGACGCAATAGAATCTATAATCGAAGAACTCGCAGAAGAGTTTTCTGAATTGATTGCTGAAGAAACTGGTAAAAGTGTTTCACAATCGATACCATTTTTCAGTATTGCTGTTAATGCAATGAGTCCTATATTACAAGCTGCAGGTAATTATGCATTTATGTTATATAGTGGTAATCGTTTTAAGTATGATCTTTTAAATATTATTGAGGATGAAAAATTATCCGAAAAAGAAATTAAAATAAAAGCTAGAAAACGAGCGCGAGCACTTAAATATGTCTATATTAAAGGTATGTCTTCAAGAATCGTTACAGGAACAGGTAAAAAAATTGTATCGATCAATCCATTTAAAAAGAAGAAAAAGCCAACAGAATAACGGTTATGCAGTTTATAATCCAACTAGAAATTCAACTCATTTTATACTAATTATCATAGTAATAGAAAGGACATCATATGGACGGCAATGTAAAAAAACTAATCAACAATATGCTCAGGTCTGTAGAATACGAACGCGAAGAGGAACGTACTAGACATTTTCAAGAAATGAAATATTTATCTGGTGAAGAACGCGAAAAAAAAGGGCGAGCAATAATCAACTTAATTAAGAAGAAAGGTGGTAGAACTTTAAGTGGTGAACACCTTTATATATTTAGAAAAAACGAAAGGATCGAAACTGAAATAAGTGTTGGAGATCAAGTTATTATCAGTCAAGAAAATCCTTTAGATCTTCAGAATCCATCAGGCATTGTTTATGAAATAGATTATAAATCCATAACAATTGCTTTTACAAAACAATTGAGATTTACTAATTCAAAAGGCATGCGTATTGATTTATCTGTAAATGACACAACTTATAAACGAATGGAAGAAGCTCTGATGACTGTTAAGAGTCCTCAGTACTCAAAACTTCATAAAATATTTGCAGGTCATTATCAAGTCAGCACACATCTTAGTGATCTAGGTAAATTTGACTTAAATGACAAACAAGAAGAGAGTGTTTCACAAGCCTTTAATAACAATGGTTATTATAGTATCCAAGGACCACCAGGAACTGGTAAGACCTATACGGCTGCGCATCTTATTAAAAACATAGTGGATCATGGTAAAAAAGTATTGATAACGGCTGATTCAAATGCTGCTGTTGATAATCTGATCAGACATTGTGTGAATTTAGGTCTGGATCCTCTTAGAGTTGGTAATCCCATTCGTGTAAACCACGATTTAAAACCTTATACACTTGATTACCGAGTATACCAACATATTTTGTATGGAGAAGTACAAACTCTACAAACTGATATGGAAAGTGTTAGAGCTATGCAAGGTGAGATGGATAAACCCAAAATGAAAGATATGAGAGGGTTTAGTTATACAGAATTAATTGAGCTAATTGAGAGTAATCAAACCAGTCGTGGCTTATCCAAACAATCTTTAAAAGATATGAAACCATATCTTAAACTTCAGAAGAAACTGGATACGATGTATGCGAAAATTCAAAAGCTTAGAGATCAAATACAAAGTGATTTATTATACAGTCATCCAATCATTGCGAGTACTAATGCAACCTCTGGTTGTACTTTACTTGAGGACATGCAATTCGATTGGGTGATAATAGATGAAGCTGCACAAGCCTCTATACCGTCCGCTGTAATCCCTATTATAAAAGGGAATCGTTTTGTATTGGTAGGAGACCATTTTCAACTACCACCAGTGGTTATCAATCAGGAAGCTAAAGCCTTAGGTTTGGATCAATCTTTAATGGATTATTTGGCAAATCTTTATCCGTATTTCTTAAGTCGATTGTCTGTACAGTATAGGATGCATCAAGACATTAATGACTTAGTGAGTACGATGTTTTATAATGATGAATTAACTCCAGATAAGAGTGTTGCTCAAAGAAGGGTCTTAAAGGGTGATATCATCGATGTTATACCTGTAGTTGGTCAAGAGAAGATGCAAAAAGATTCTAAATCATATTACAACGACATAGAAATAGAAGTGGTTCAAAAACAAATTGAGAAGCTGTTAAAACGAAATATTGCGAAAGATCAAATAGCAGTAATTTCACCTTATAAAGCACAAGCAAAAAAACTACAAATGTTATTTGCTGATATAGAAATTGACACCGTTGATGCTTTTCAAGGTCGTGAAAAAGATGTTGTTATTTTATCATTTGTAAGATCCAATAATCACCAAACTTTAGGTTTTCTAAAAGATTTTAGACGTCTTAATGTTTCGATTAGCCGAGCTAAATCAAAGTTAATATTAGTTGGTAATATCGGATTACTTAGGACCAATGAAATGTATGATTTCTTATTCCAATATATACAAGAACAAAAAAATAAATAAGCCTGAGTAGGCTTATTTTTATGGAGATATGTAAAAAACATTACCAATTATATGATACGATTATAATGTTTAAAGTAGTTATGAATAGGTGAGGGAATTAAATGATAAATTCACTGCAAAAAATAAATGG
>JABXKX010000357.1 GCA_013619035.1 Peptostreptococcaceae bacterium | reverse complement strand
GATCGTCGGCAGCGTCAGATGTGTATAAGAGACAGGTGAGGGATAGAGTTAAGTATGTAAAAAGTGATATTTTTGAAAATATAAATACGAGATTTGATGTCATTGTCTCAAATCCACCATATATTCCTACTAAGGTTATTGATGATTTACAAGAAGAATTGTCACATGAACCTAAAATAGCGTTAGATGGTGGTAAAGACGGGTATGACTTCTACAGAAGGATAATCAATGAGTCTCCAGAATATTTTAATGATACAGGCATACTGGCTTTTGAAGTTGGACATGATCAGAGTCAAGTGATCAAAAGCTTGTTAGAATCATCTGGATTTATAGATGTAGAAATACATTGTGATTTAAGTGGTATAGAACGTGTAGTATTGGCACGTTATGAAAGGTTATAGGTGTTAACATGTTTGAAAAATTAGATTTTATAGAAGAGAAGTTTGAAAGTCTTGGTCATAAAGTCGCTGATCCGGAAGTGATAATGGATCATTCATTATGGTTAAAATTATCAAAAGAGTATTCTGGATTAACAGCAGTTGTAGAAAAATATAGAGAATATAAAGAAATTCTTGAAGGTATTAAAGAATCAAAAGAGATTATTGCCGATGGTGATGATCCTGAATTTGTAGAAATGGCAAAAATGGAATTGTCTGAACTTGAAGGGAAAGTAGAAGGCATAGAGTATGAGCTTAAAATGTTGCTTCTACCAAAAGATCCTAACGATGATAATAATATTATAGTTGAACTAAGAGCAGGTGCTGGTGGAGACGAGGCTGGTATATTTGCAGCTGAATTGATGAGATTATATGTGCGTTATGCTGAAAGCAGACGTTGGAAAGTTGATATCATGGATTATCATGAAACTGGTGTTGGTGGTATTAAAGAAGCTTCGTTTATGATCAAAGGTAAAGGCGCTTATTCAAGACTTAAGTTTGAATCTGGTGTACACAGAGTACAGAGAATTCCTAAAACTGAATCGGGCGGTCGTATTCATACATCGACTGCTACAGTTGCAGTGTTACCAGAAGTTGAAGATGTTGAAATCGAAATTAATCCGAATGATATAAGAGTAGATGTATTTAGAGCATCTGGTAATGGTGGACAATCTGTAAATACAACGGATTCAGCTGTTAGAATTACACATTTACCAACTGGTATGGTTGTTTCATGTCAAGATGGTAAATCACAAATGAAAAATAAAGATAAAGCGCTTGGTGTATTAAAAGCAAGATTATATGACAAAGAATTATCTGAGCAAAACGCTGAAATTTCTGAAGAAAGAAAATCACAAATTGGCTCAGGGGATAGAAGTGCTAAAGTTAGAACTTACAACTTCCCACAAGGTAGAATCACAGATCATAGAATCCCTTTAACGCTTTATAAGTTAGATTCTTATATGAATGGTGATATCGATGAGATGATTGATGCAATCATCACACACAATCAAGCGATTTTATTAAAATCTCTTGGTGAAGATAACTAAAAATCATAATATTGACATAATCTCCTTCTACACTATAAGTAGAAGGAGGTTTTTTTATGTTTTTGATATGGGTTGCAGTTATTATAGGTGTTTATTATTTCTTTGATAAAGGGAAGTTTGTAAAGTCAGAATCGTCATTAGATATTTTGAGTAAAAGATTTGCACTTGGAGAGTTAGATGAAGAAACATATTTGAGAATGAAAAAGACGTTAGGAGAGTAAGATATGATGCATAATAGAGGGTTTTGGTTAGGACATGGCGGGTTTTATGGTTTTGATTTATATCATTTAATATTTATGATAGGTGTTGTGTTGATTGTGGCTGCAATTGTGATTTATGTGATGAAACACAAAAAATCAAATGATGCTGTGGAGATATTGAAGCAGCAATTTGCTTCAGGACAAATCACTGAAGAGGATTATCTTAATCGTAAAGAAATACTAGAAAAGAAGTAGGTGAGATATGAAAAGTTATAGAATTCTATTGGTTTTAGGTATTATTCTTATTGTATCAGGCGGCATAGGTATATATTTAAACGCTGATGAAGTGGGTAGGTATAGTAATACCTGGTCTGATAGTAAGTTGCAGGATAACGGTTATTTGGGTAAAGGTCATATGTTTTATGAAACTTTAGATGAAGATTTTGATTACAAAGCACCCATTGAAGCGCTTGGTGATTATGACATAATTTCAGTAATGCCAATGCATGAGTATATAAGGTATGTAGTCAAATCAGGCGACAACTATGAAATTATTCTATATGATATAGATAAGGATGAACTTATCGAGCAATATGATATGGATAAAGAATTTAGACGATGTTTAGATAACGATTAGAGGCTGTGTATGGCATATAAAATACTTGTAGTAGATGATGAGAAAGAGCTGAGTAAAGTAATTGTCTCTTATTTAGAAATGGAAGATTATATAATTGACATTGCCTATGATGGTTTTGAAGCATTAAAATTAATGAATACTAATCAGTACCATATCATTATCTTAGATGTGATGATGCCTGGTATTAATGGTTTTGAGGTCCTTTCAGAATTTCGGAAATTCTCCGATACACCAGTAATCATGTTAACTGCAAAGGCTTTTGAAGAAGATGTTGTTGAAGGTTTTTCTAAAGGGGCAGATGATTATGTTACCAAACCTTTTAGTAATAAAGAGCTGATGTTAAGAATTAAAGTGATATTAAAGAGAAATTATAAAACTTCTAACATAAAGTCTTATGAGAATTTATCTTTGGACTCAGAGCGTATGGTGCTGATAAAAGATGGTATGGATATTGTATTAACTCATTTTGAATGTGAGTTAATGAAAGTGTTTTTTTCACATATCGATCAAATTCTAACTAGGGAACAGTTATTAAAAAATGTTTTTGATAA
>JABXKX010000259.1 GCA_013619035.1 Peptostreptococcaceae bacterium | reverse complement strand
CTTATAAGGTATAATAAACTCAATGAGAATAGACATATGTTTTATTATAAGGAGCATGAGATGATTAAGACAACTGTAAAAAGAATTGGAATTATAGGTGCTATGAAATTAGAAGTAGAACAACTAATCAGTCATATGACCATAGAGGATAAACAAGAAGTTGCTGGGAATATATATTATAGTGGGTGTCTTCACAATCAAGAAATTGTTGTAACTTGCGGAGGTGTTGGTAAAGTTAATGCAGCATCAAGTACTCAAATATTGATAAGCCAGTTTGATGTGGATGCTATTATTAATACAGGCATTGCTGGTGGTATGCAACCAAATGTAAAAGTCTGTGATATTGTTATTTCAACAGATGTGACACACCATGATGTTAGAAAAAATCAAATGATCAGTTGTTTTCCGCATCAAGCAACTTTTGTATCAGATGAAGGGTTGATAGAATTGGCTGAAAAAACGATTCAATCATCATCGTTTAAGTCCAATTATCATATTGGAAGAATTGTCAGTGGAGAGTCTTTTATCAGTGATCCGGCAATAAAAAATCAGATTGTAGAAGCATATGAACCGCATTGTGTTGAGATGGAAGGTGCTGCAATTGGTCAGGTATCTTATCTTAATAAAGTACCATTTGTTGTGATTAGATGTATATCTGACAATGCAGATGATGAAGCAACAATGAGTTATGAAACTTTCGAAACCATTGCAGCCAATCAATCTTCTAAGCTCGTGATGGATATGATGAAAAGTTTGATGTAAAAAGGAGTATAGATGTTTTTAGACTTATTAGATATATTGGTATGCCCGAAGTGTAAAACACCGTTGAGGTTGAAAGATCCTGAAAATATAGCTTGCGAAATTATGACCAATTATTTGATCTGTGAAAATAATCATGTTTTTCAGATCCGAGATGGTGTTGTTGATTTTAAGGTAAAAGAACAGACTGAAGGTAATAATTGGTCTGAATTATATCAACAATACAATTATGAAACGCTGGATGAATTGTTATTAAATAAAGTATCAGAATGTCATAAAGAAGCTGGACGAAAAACCATAGATGAAATCATAGATAGGATTAATGCCACTCAATCTAATTCAATACTTGATATTGCAACCGGTAGAGGCATTTTACTAAGATCTCTTATTCAAAATTATGGGTTGACTAAAAAGATAACTTGTATAGATCTAAGTTTTGAAGTATTAAAATATGATCGCCTTAAAACAATGAAGCTCAATCCTGATCTGAAAATCAATTACATAGCTTGTGATGCTTCTCAAATGCCATTTGTAGAAAATGCTTTTGATATTGCAGTGTCGTTGGCTGGTATAACCAATATGAAAGAATCTGCAACTCAAGGTGTTATTGAAAGTCTTCGAGTCAGTAAGTCTGGATTAATAAGTACTGCAACAGTTGTTAAAGATAAAGATGCTAAACAACATAAAGCCATTACTGAATCAAATTTTAAAAAGATACATGATGTTATAAAACATCCTTCTGAAATATATAACGTATTTGAACATGGTTATCAGGAAGAGTGGTTTGGTGTTGCTATTTGTAATATTAAAAGTATATAAGTGAAAGCTACGCCTAGGCGAAGCTTATTTTAGCGATTCAACAATCTGTTGAATGGTTTCATCAGAATTGTTTAACTTTTGAGTGGTACCAAAGAAGTGTTCAATGGATGTGTACTTCGATTTTGCTGATTCAAGAATTTTATTGATGTCAGATCCTGCACTTCGTAGTACTAGCGTCATATGATCGTGTTGAACTTCTTGGATGAATGTTTTGACAGCAGGTGTAAGACCACCAGCCCATACGGGTGAAAGTATGATTAATTGATCAGAATTCAAACAGGATGAATCATATGTAATATCAACTGATTTATTACTAGCAGCATAAAATCCAGCTTTGATAAAACCTAGAAAGCCTTTCCAATTCTTATTGTCTTGGAGTTCGTAAACAGAACCTTCCAGTTGTTTTGCTAATTGATTGGATAGTGCTTTAGTTTTGCCCGTCCGACTAAAATAGATAATACTAGTACTCATAACCCCTCCTTTTGCTCATGTTTTTTTAATTTTATCATGTGAATAAATTTCTAAAAAAAAAGCCAATACCTATATAGGGGATAGGAATCAACTAAAAATTATTTATCTGTTTTATATATAACCCTAAAATAAGTTGTTAAACAATTATTATTAATGATATTATGATAGTGATAGGATAAATATTTTTTATAGACACTATGATATTGGAGGACCCATGATGAGAATTTTAACTATTACAGATTATGATGCAATCTACGATTTATGGAAAAAAACAGATGGTATGGGTCTTCGTTCTTTAGATGATTCAAAAGAAGGCATTAACAGTTTTTTAAAGAGAAATCCTAATACTAATTTCGTTTGGGAATTAAAAGACGAAATTGTTGGAGTGATATTAAGTGGACACGACGGTAGAAGAGGTTATATTTATCATGTGGTTGTTGATCGCGAGCATAGAAACAATGGAATAGGACAACAATTGGTAAATCAAGCGATTGAAGCTTTAGATGAAGAAGGTATAAAGAAGGTTGCTCTTGTTGTGTTTAAAAACAATACACTAGGCAATAAATTTTGGTCATCCATTGGATTTGAAGAAAGAGATGATTTGATTTATAGAAATAAACCAATAGATCTCTTAAATATATAATGATACTAAATAAACTATATTTCTGTATTAGAATCTAGTATCTTTGATATATCCAGGTTGTTAAATTGTTATGATGATACAAATCTATTAATCCCAGAAGAAATCAGACGTCATCTTAAATTGGGGCGATTATGCAATTTCAAATGATTCAGAAGATTTTTTGAATGAGTATTTAGAAATATTC
>JABXKX010000395.1 GCA_013619035.1 Peptostreptococcaceae bacterium | reverse complement strand
GCCTTAATAAGGTTTGGATGTTTAGGTAATACTATAGATACACCAGGCACTTCCGTTTTAGGTTCGCCAAAGTGTATATCAATACCATTTTGTCTTGCAAATGATAATTGTGGTTGAATGTGTTTACCAGCACCAGTATATTCAGTTTCTTGAACCACAATTATTTGGTCTTGATCCATTTCTTGAGCAATACTGAATGCAGCAGCTAAAGAAACATTTCCAGCAGGTCCTCTTTCAAGGCCTTCTAGTTGTGCAAGTGATTCTGTCATATAGAAGACTTCACCCTGTTGTACAGTAACATATCTATCCATATAACGAAGTGGTCTTGCAGCTGATCTAGGCACATCTGATCGGTCAGGCCATGTTGTAAATGGTATACCAAATCCTGTATGTCCTGTTGTGAATGATTTCTTATTAAACTGCTCATCACTTGCCATGTGTAACCCTTTTAAGTTAACACTTGCAGCAACAACTTGAGTTTTTTCAGCTCCAGCTTTAATAAGACCTCTTGCAGTACCAGTTAAGTTACCACCACCAGCATTTGTACAAACAACTACATCTGGATCTTTTCCAACTTTTTCTCTCATTTGAATCGCAAGTTCGTATCCTAATGTTTCAACGCCTGCAATACCAAATGGTGTATAAAGTGATGCATTAAAGTAACCTGTATCTTCTAATAACAATAAGAATGAGTAGAATAACTCAGGTCCTACTGATAATTGAATAACTTCAGCTCCATACGCTTCACATTTTCTTGCTTTTTCAATAATCTCAGGTTGACCAACACCTTTTGAATCATATGTTTCTTGAACAATGATACATTTAAGGCCAAGCATTGCAGCTTGAGAAGCCACAGCAGCACCATAGTTTCCACTCGTTGCAGCAATAACACCTTTGTAACCTAATTTTTTAGCATGATACACTGCATTAGCAGCTCTTCTTGCTTTGAAACTTCCTGATGGATTTGAGCCTTCGTCTTTAATAAAGATTCTAGCGCCTTTACCTTCTGGAGCACATTTTCTAGCAAGTGCTGTTAAGTTTCTTGCTTCGTAGATTGGTGTGTTACCAACACCCGTCTCACCTTGTATTTGTTGCATTTCTTCTAGTGTATAACCAGTTTCACGCATCATTTTCTCAAAATCAAAAGCAATTGTACCTGACTCAAATAATGAGTAATCAATACCGATAGCTTTTTTCATAATTTCATTTTTTCTTGACATTACCGCTTCATAAGCATTACTCATCAGCTTCACCTCCAAATAATATCGAACGTAATTGTAAGCCAATTTGCAATAACTCTGGCACATTTTCACCAAATGAATGCTTAAATGTTGGCGCTACTTCTATTAAAGTCCCTTTTACTAAACGACCTGTATAAGTTTTTACTTCTACCGTTTCGCCTACTGATGCATCATCTAATAAAAAACCTTTAACCCATGTTTCAAGTGGTACTTTCTTAGTATCGTCTGGCACCTGTGGCGCACGCTCTTCTGGAGTTAAAACGATACTATGGATTTTTACCCAATCGCCTTTTTTCGCTTTCATATTTCCACCTCTAACACTAATATACTATAAAGACTTGGGGCTAAAAGCCCCAAGATTATTATTTGATTCTATCTCTGATATCGCCTTGAATAGCTCTTGGAACAGGTAAGTCTAACATAGTTACAAGACCTGGATCTGCATTGATTACTTGAGGAATCATATTAACACACATTGCAATAGTTCCTAAACCACCTTCAACTTCTGGTGTGATTGCCATGTTTACTTCTGGAGAACCTTTTAATGTAATATAATCACCAGTGTTAACGCCTACTTGCTCTGGCTCGATTTGTTGTGGGTGAATCATATCGATGATTGGTTGTCCACCAACAAAACCTTGACCCGTCATATTTACACCAGCAACAGCGCCTGCAGCAGCAAAACCATGTGGAGATGTTCTATCAACATCAGTTTGAATTGGCTTCATTTGAGTTTCTACTTTGTCAACTTTCCAACCAACAGCGTCTGCGATCATACCAATAGACTCTTCAAATCCAACATGACCAGCTAAAGAACCATCTTTAACGCCAGCTTCGAAAGTATCCATTGAAATACCAACACCTTGTTCTTCCATTACAGTGTGACCGAATGGAGATAAAGAGTTAACTCTCTTCGCTTCAACATGCTCTAAATTAGTCATACATCCTGTTAATGCAACAACTAGTAAGTCCATGATTAAACCTGGGTTGATACCAGTTCCTAAAATTGTAACACCATTAGCTTTAGCAATTTCATCTAATTGTTTAGCAAGCTCTGGCTCTTGAGCTTGTGGGTAAGCCATTTGCTCAGCAGTAGAAACAACATTTATTTTTTGTTCTAAAACATATTTTAATCTTGGGAAAGCTTTAGCAGTAAATGAATCAGTTGCACATAAACATACATCAGCAGCACCAGGATAAACAACTTTTTCTATATCAGCATTGACGATAACATCAGCTCTGTCGCCTCTTTCAACGCCTAATACTTCAAATATACTTTTTCCAACTCTGTCTTCGTGTCTGTCACAAACGCCAACAATGTCAACACCTTTTTTAGTAAGTAACATTTCAGCCATTCCGCCGCCCATTGCGCCGAATCCCCAGATTGCAACTTTTACATTATCTTTTCTCATTGTAATAAAACCTCCAATAATTAATATTTAATTGATCACTCCTTTAGAAGAAGTGACATTTATCATCCGCAAATAGTATATGCAACTATCGTGCCAACTTTTATGACAACGTTTTCTTAGAAAATCAATTTTTTATGGAAAAATGCTCATAGTACGAGCTTTTTATAGTCTTTATCGGACATTTTTCTAATGGACTTCAATCAAAAAAAAGTTAGAGCAAAATAT
>JABXKX010000258.1 GCA_013619035.1 Peptostreptococcaceae bacterium | reverse complement strand
CGATTAAAGTCTCTGGAAATTCTGTTTCTTTTGCTAAAGCAACACATCTACTAAAATCTCCAATACTATAAGAAACATGAGCATCACTACCAAAAATAACGGATACACCATATTCTTTACAGAGGTTTAGGATTTCTCTAGAATTTTCTATTGTACCTTCTCTAAAACCGGAAGGATTTAAAGAAGCATTATTAATCTCAATAAGTGTATTGGTTTCTTTAGCTGCTTGAACAATTTGCTTATAGTCAAGAGGATAACGACCGTCGTCTGGGTGACCAATAATGGTAACACTCGGGTTCTTCATCGCTTCAATAATTGCACGAGTATTTTCATTTATATCTCCCGGTGTAATGACTGGGGGATGTAGACTTGCAATAATATAATCCATTTTTTCTTTAATGTCTTCTCCAACATCGATAGTACCATTAAAGTCCATGATGTTTGCTTCAATACCAATTAATATATTAATATCATCTATTATTTTTGGTAAAACACTCATATTAGCAAAGTAAAATTCATGAGGTCCACCTGGCATAGATACAGCATGATCTGAAGTACCTAAGTATTTTATTTGACTTCTTTTTGCACCACGTACATTTTCTTCAAAAGTACTATAAGCATGTCCTGATGATATTGTGTGAGTATGTAAATCTATTATATTCATGTTTACCTTCTTTCCATTACAGAGCGTAGCATAGTTTGGTACTCATTTCAACAGCATCATATATATTTCTGCATTGAAAACCTTTTCATTATTTTGACATACATTCAAAACAGGTATATTATAAAGATATACGATATATCGTTAGACGATACAATGATATGCGATATACTGTGACGCGATATAGAATTGGTCGATATAGGAGAGTGTGATATGAATAAATTTTCACCGTTAACAGAATCAATGTATTATATTTTGGTTTCACTGATAGAACCACTTCACGGTTATGGAATCATAAAAAAAGTGGAAGAGATGAGTTCCGGTAGAGTTAAACTCGCTGCAGGGACTTTGTATGGTGCATTAACTAATTTAGAAAGAAATAAATTAATAATTCCAACTGGAATTGATCCTAATAATAAGAGACGAAAGATGTACCAAATAACCGATTTGGGACTAGATGTATTACAAGATGAGATTCAAAGACTAGAGGAAATGGTTCATAATGGAAGAGGTGTTTTAAATGATTAAAAAAACAAAATTCTATTTTGCATGGCATGAAAAGAAAGAAAAGAATTTCCTAGAAGATATGTCCAGAAAAGGGTATCGTTTGGTTGATATTGGGATATTTAAGTATTACTTTGAACCTTGTGAACCTGAGGAAAGAATATATGAAGCCGATTTTAGAAGTTTTGATAATTTATCAGAAGAAGAATATTTACAGTTGTATTTTGATTCGGGATGGACATTAGATGCTAAAATAGGTGGCTGGTATATGTTTAGTCGTTTAGATGATGGCGAGATGGTTGCCTTATACAGTGACTTAAATTCTCTAAAGGCAAAATACCAAAGGTTACTTATTTTTCTTTGCATCTCCGGATTGCCACTCTATTACATGGGTTTACTTATAATTCCGAGTTATGGACTAAGTGGTGTATCAGGTTATGTAGGTCTTTTAAAGTTTATAATTTATCCAATCATATTTCTTCATTTCTACGCATTACTAAAAATCTTTACATTATTTAATAAATTTTCGAGTAAGTTAAAAGAGTAACTTACTCTTTTTTTGCGATTATAAGCTTAACATGGGTATAAAAAAATAAGGAGGTGGATTTATGAAAAATATTTTAGTGACTGGTGCAACAGGGCAAATTGGTACAGAGTTGGTTATGAAATTAAGACATATTTATGGTAATGATCATATTATCGCATCGAATATAAGAGAACATAAGGAAAATCCAATTACAAAAAGTGGTCCATTTGAATTAATGGATGTAAGAGATGCCTCTAGATTTTTTGAAGTTGCAACTAAGTATAATGTGGATACAATCATCCATTTGGCTGCTTTTTTATCAGCTACAGCTGAGAAAAAACCTTTATTAGCTTGGGATTTAAATATGGGAGGATTAATCAATGCATTAGAAGTTGCAAAAGAATTGGATTGTCAGTTTTTTACGCCTAGTTCAATTGGTGCTTTTGGTCCATCAACTCAAAAAGATAAGACACCTCAAGAGGCATTACAAAGACCAAATACCATGTATGGCATAAACAAAGTAGCTGGAGAGTTATTGTGTGATTACTATTTTACAAAATACGGCGTTGATACTAGGGGCATGAGATTCCCTGGACTGATATCTTATATGGCTTTACCTGGAGGTGGTACAACAGATTATGCAGTTCATATTTTCTATGAAGCTTTAAAAACTGGTAAGTTTACTTCTTATTTAGAAAAGGACACTTTTATGGATATGATGTATATGCCTGATGCAATAAATAATACAATTAAGTTAATGGAGGCAAATCCTGAAAAATTACTTCATAGAAATGCATATAATGTTTCTGCTATGAGTTTTTCACCAGAAATGATTGCAGCAGAAATTAAGAAACATATACCTAACTTTGAGATGTCATACAACATTGATCCTATGAGACAAAATATTGCGGATAGTTGGCCTAATTCAATTGATTCAACAGCAGCAATTAAAGAATGGCAGTTTAGTGCAGTGTATGATTTAAAAACAATGACAGCGGATATGCTTAAACGTATCAAATTATAGTTAAGCGAGGTGATTAAAATCAAAGCTAAATATAAACTAATACTAAGACATTTATTTGTAATCTCAATCATCCTAATATTGATAGTAACATTTCTTTCAGTTAATGATTACCCTTTAAGAATTTATACCTTTATATGTTTAATCATTTTGACAATAATGCTAATA
>JABXKX010000362.1 GCA_013619035.1 Peptostreptococcaceae bacterium | reverse complement strand
ATATGATTATGTATATATTATTCCAAATGATAAAGTAAGTTTAATGCCTACTGCAAAAGCAATTCATTTAAAATTAGTATTTGAAGTGCCAACTGGTAGAATCTTAGGTGTTCAAGCTGTAGGTAAAGGAGACGTTTCAAAACGTATCGACGTTATCGCTGCTTTAATCACTATGGGTGGAACATTAGAAGACTTAAAAGAATTAGAATTAGCTTATTCACCAATGTTCTCAACTGCGAAAGATCCACTTAACCATGCTGCTTTAGTAGCACTAAACATTTTAAATGGTGATTTCAAACAAGTTAAAGTTTCAGACGTTAGAGGAATTTATGAAAACGGTGGATACATTATCGATGTTCGTGAACCAGACGAATATGCAACAGGACATATTGTTAACGCTGTTAACATTCCAATGAGCCAATTCAGACAAAGATTAGAAGAAATTCCAACTGATCGTCCAGTATATGTACATTGTCGTTCAGGGCAAAGATCTTACAACGTTGCACGTGCTTTAGGTCAATTAGGATTTGATAATATTTATAACATCTCAGGTTCTTATATGGGAATTAGCTATAACGAGTATTTTGAAGATGTAACATTAAAAAGAGAAAAAATCGTCACAGAATACAACTTTAATTAAGGAACAAGATTGTAGAAATACGATTAGAAATATAAAAAATTTATGGAGGATGTAAAGATGAGTGATAAAATTGTACAAGAGGTTGAAAAATTATTAGAAGAAGCAAGATTACGAGTGTACAACGACTCTGAAGCAGGCCTCGTTTTTTTGGATGAAGCTTTCAAATTATCTAAGATTCATGATTATAAAAAAGGCATTGCATGGTCGACAATGAGATATGGATCATATGATTTAGCAGGTGGTTTTCGCTACAAAGCAATTGAAAAATATAAAAATTCATTAAAATTAATGTTGGAATTAAAAGACTATCAAGGGGTATCTAGATGTCATTATTCCATTGGTACTGTTTACGCACTTTTAAGTGAGTTTGATTTAGCACTAGCTCATTTAATGAAAGCAAAAGCACTTTCAAAAGAACATGATTCGACGTATTATATGAAATTAATCAATAATATTGCATCACTTTATTTAGAACTAAATCAATATGATAACGCGATTAATATGTCACATTATATAATTGATTACATGAAAAAAAATAACTATGAGAGACTTTACTTACCACATGTCTCTTTAGGTGAAATTTATCTGAAGATGGGTAAATATAAAGAGGCGTTATTCTCGTCAGAGAAGGCTTTGGAATACTTAGAAGATGAAGATGAATACAGCTATATAGGTAAATGTAATTTGATTATAGCTGGTGCATACAAAGGTTTAGAGTATTATGATGAAGCGTTGATAGTCTATAATAGAGCACTCAAGTTACTTGAAAGTTCAGGGGATTATCAAAATTCTTCTTCTATTCATAGAGATATAGCAGAAATATATTTGAAGAAAAAAGAAATTGATTATGCATTTAGGCATTGTCAAAAAGCTATGACATTATCGTTGAAGCATCGTTCAGAAGATGCAGAATCAAAGATATATTACCTTTATGCAACAATCTATGAGACGTTAGAAAACTATGAGAAGGCTTATGAATTTTATAAAAAGGGATCAGAGATTGAAAAGAAACTTTACTCTGAACGGTTGCTTAAAAAGTACAAAGCTGTAAAAACCGAAGATATTGAAATCGAAGATTTAGAAATAGAAGACTCCTTGTCATTAGATCGTACCTTGAGTGAGTTAAAAACAACCTATTTGGATTTGTCGTTATCTGAAAAAAGCGAATTAACAGATGCCTTTGTTGAAGCCATTGTGGATACGATTGATATGAGAGACACAACCACTTCAGGACATTCTAAGCGTATTGCAAAGTATAGCTTGGAAATGATGAGACAAATAAATGTTGATAAAGAAAACTTTCGAGATGTTATATTTACAGAATCAGAAATGAAAGAGATGTATTACGCAGCTCTTTTACATGATATTGGCAAGTTAGCCATCAAAGAGAGCATTTTGTTGAAGCATCAGAGATTAACACCTGATCGAATTGAGGCGTTACAACAGAAATTTATTTATATGAAATCTTGTTTAAAAGTAAGATTGGAACGGGACGGATTAAACGACAATGAAGTGGATATATTTGCGAGTATAGATGCAAGTTTAGAATTTATTAAATCCGTGAATTCGAAACAATATCTAGATGATTATACCATCGACAAATTGAATGAGATTCATAAAATGGAACTGATCGATTGTGATGGCTATAATATCAGATTGATCGATAAATTTGAGTTAGAACATTTATCTGTCAGACGAGGCAATTTAGTATCAACTGAATGGGTGGATATGAAGGGCCATGCACAAAAAACGAAAGAGTTTTTGGAAAATATCCCGTGGTTAAAAAGTATTAAGGATGTACCTAAGATTGCATCAAGTCATCATGAAAAATTAGATGGTTCAGGTTATCCTTCTGGCTTATCTGGAGATAAGCTCTCAACTCAAATGAGAATTTTGTCTATTGTAGATATTTTTGAAGCATTAACAGCAAGTGATCGACCTTATAAAGCGCCGATGTCAATAAATCAAGCTGTTTTAACCTTGAAAAGTGAAGCTGAAGATGGTAAGTTAGATGTTAAGTTAATCAATTTTTTCGAATCAAAAGGTATATGTTATTTATGTAAAGAAGAGCTAGAGAGTAAGTCTTAGACTTGCTTTCTTTTTTAGGAGGTCATATGAATATTGGATGTCATTTATCTATAGCAAAAGGATTTTACAAAGCCGGACTTCAGATTTTAGAACTAGGTGGTAACACATTTCAGTTTTTTACTAGAAATCCAAGGGGTGGTAAAGCAAAAGCTA
>JABXKX010000452.1 GCA_013619035.1 Peptostreptococcaceae bacterium | reverse complement strand
ACCTTGAATCATTAAGAGATAAGGCTTTACCTGACTTCACATGATCAATGGATTCATGATCCAAAAAGACTTCATGGCCACATAACAACTGCATATCAATATGCTCTTCTTTTAGTTTTGATCTGAGTATCTCCAACTTATCTTTGACATCACCAGCTTCAGCCGTCATACTGCCTTCAATATAATGTGACGTCGCAAACATTGCATGAATGCCTTTTTTAGAAGCTCTTTTGATCATGGCTAAAGATTCATCTAACGAGTTAGAGCCATCGTCTACATCAAAGACTATATGCGAATGCATATCTATCATTTATGCCTTCTTTCTAAATAGGCCTTTTTTCTTTGGCTTTTCATCAAAGTAAGAATCATTTGCATAACTGTAATAGTGATATTTATAATAACCACTACCAGTCATTGGAATTTTATTTAAAACAACGCCTAAGATATTCGCATTCACATTTTCCAAAAGTGATTTGGTATGTTGGGCCGCTTTGATATCTGCTTGTCCAGCTGCTGCCACGAGTACCGTACCATCTGCAAAAGAGGCTAATAATGCGCCATCTGTTACAAATCCAACCGGTGGTGAATCAATTACAACCATATCAAAACTCTCTTTAGCAGCATCAATCAATTGTTTCATCTTCTTTGATCCCAACATTTCTGATGGATTCGGTGGTGTTTTACCAGCTGTTAGTAAATATAAATTCTCAATATCTGATTTCTGTGTATAAGATTCAATGGCTTTGTTTTCTATCATTGCTTTTGATAAACCAGAGTCATTAGACACTTTAAAGTGTTTATGTAGTCTTGCTTTTCTTAAGTCTGCATCTATTAAAAGTACTTTTTTACCTGATTGTGCAAATGCAACTGCCATATTGGTAGATGTGGTACTTTTACCTTCACCTGCACCTGAACTTGTCACAACCAAACTCTTAATTTCTTTATCAATACCCGAGAACATAATGTTGGTTCTCAGTGTTCTATACGCTTCTGAAATCGGAGACTTCGGATCTTCATTGATGATAATTCTTCTATTTTCCATGTCGCCTCCTAATCATGTTCTGGAATCATACCGATAACCGGTAGTTCTAAATATTTTTTTACGTCATCTGGAATCTTGATCGTATTATCAAACGCTTCTATTATAAAGATAATAAACAAACTCACCATCATGCCTAACACACCAGCAATAGCAATATTCATCTTCACTCTCGGGCTTACTGGATTTAAAGGAGCCACAGCAGGATCAATAACTTGAACATTATCAATCTGCATAATATCTGAAACATGTTTCATAAACGTCACTGCCACTTTATTGGCTATATCCGACGCTCTTTCAGGTGATGTATCACTTACAGTCACTTTGATAATCTCAGTATTTTTTAAAAGTGATACAGTGATCATTTCGCTTAATTCTTTTGTTGTTAAGTCTAACTCCAATTCAGATTTAACTTCTTCTAACACCCCTCTGGATTTAGCAATTTCACCATAAGTTCCGATTAGCTTTTGATTGGTTAAAATATCCTGATAAGAATAGTTTTCTTCTGAGTTGTAATCTGCTGGTTTTCCAAGCATCAAAGTGGTAAATGTCTCATATTGTGGTGTAAGTAAGAATACACTAACCAACCCACTGGTAATCACAGATAACACTGTAACAAGTACAATCAACCAGATTCTCTTAGTAATCATATAAAACAGATCACGTAATTCAATTTCTTCCATGTTTCCTCCTGAAGTTCCTTTTTTTGTGTTTTTTCATTAATTTTATTGAGTCTTAAAAGAATTAATGATACCATTGTTAATGGTAGAATTTAAAAGGAGTTGTAGATGACTGGTTTATTCAAAGCTTTTAAAAAAATCATACGACGTAAGAGCAAACGCTATTACGAAGCGAGTGATGTTTTAACTAAGAAGGAACGCACACAATTATGGGTGTTTTCTTCAATCATCATCATTCCACTGGTTATAGGCCTTAGTGTTTATTTAATAGGATAAGCTAAGGCTTATTTTATTAAGTATGTTTATAAAAAAGCCGTAATTTGAAGAAAGCCTACTTAACTTCTTTGTAGGCCAATTCAAATTCATTTGTACAACCATTGTCTATAAATTCTTTATTAAGTTCTCTACTAGGACGGTATGAAGGCACCATCGATTTAATTTGGTCTCGAAGTTTGATATTATCATTTTCTTCAAGTACACATTTTAAATTTTCTATCATATTCATAAGAACTTTGAAGTCTGCAAACATCGGTTTTCCAATGAATATTTTTTGATGAGGTGTTTCCTTCATACCTTCCTCTTGCATTAATAATTCTTCGTATAATTTCTCTCCAGGTCTTAAACCCGTCACTTTGATTTCCATATCTTCATGAGGTTCAAATCCAGATAATCTAATGAGCTCTTCAGCTAAGTCATATATCTTAACCGGTTCACCCATATCTAATACAAATATTTCTCCACCGTTAGCGTACGCACCCGATTGTAATACCAATTGTGCGGCTTCTGGAATGGTCATAAAGTATCGGATGATATCTTTATGAGTGACTGTAACCGGACCACCTTCTTCAATTTGTTTTTTAAACAGTGGAATCACACTACCATTTGATCCTAAAACATTACCAAATCTAACACCACTAAACTTGGTGTTAGAGATTTGAGAATAAGACTGAATGATCATCTCACAGATACGTTTGCTGGCACCCATCACATTGGTTGGATTCACCGCTTTATCTGTAGAGATTAAAACAAATTGTTCTGTTTCGAATTTATCAGCTGCTCTAGCCACATTTAAAGTACCAAAACAGTTATTGAGTATCGCTTCACGTGGTGCTGTTTCCATCAAAGGCACATGTTTATGAGCCGCTGCATGAAACACTACTTC
>JABXKX010000082.1 GCA_013619035.1 Peptostreptococcaceae bacterium | reverse complement strand
GTGTATAAGAGACAGAATTGTAATAAAGCGCCTTCAATGGCTTCTGTCATTTCTGTATAACTCTTTATAAAGGAATCTAATTTCTTCTTGTAACCTCTCTTTCTTTCTGCGACGAAGGTCTCAAGAACTTGAATTTCTTCATAAAGCCACTCGGCTCCAATATGACCAAGTAAACCTTTTAAGGTATGAAGCACTTTTTTTTCATCTCCGGTTTTCTTTAAGATGTATTCTTTTACAAGCTCCAAATCATTTTTATGATCTTTTACAAACTTACTTAAAATATTTAAGTATAACGTTTCATTGCCATTACATCTTAATAAGCCTAAACCAGTGTTGATATTATTTATGTGGAGGTTAAAAGGTTTTTGACCCAGCCACTTCAAAATAGTTTCAATCATCTCTTCCTGATCTATCGGTTTAGTAATAAAATCATTCATCCCACAATTCATAGTCTTCTTTTTTGCATCTGATCTAGCATCAGCTGAAATTGCAATAATAGGAATATGATCGTATATTTTATGTTTCCTGATATACATAGTTGTTTCAAAACCATCTAACACCGGCATTTGAATATCCATCAAAATAAGACTACACGGCTCACCCGATTCTAAGTAATCAATTGCTAATTGTCCGTTCTCTACACATACTGATTCTATACCATATGGTTCAAGGAACTCCGTTATGATTTGCTGATTGATTTCATTATCTTCAGCAATTAAAACTTTATTATGGTTTCCCGGATCAATATCAGTTGTGACAATGTTCAACATATCCGATTCAACAATATCTATAGAGGCTTCAAAGTTTGCTGTAAAAATAAACTCACTGCCTTCTTCATATGTACTTTCAACCCAGATTTCACCTTCAAATAGCTCTACCAGTTGTTTACATATCGCCAAACCTAAACCGGTACCACCATATTGCCTTGTAATAGAAGTATCTGCTTGCTCAAATGAATCAAAAAGTTTTTCTTTCGCCACTTCAGTAATGCCAATACCAGAATCTTTTACAGAAAACTGCAACATAAAATAATCTTCATTATTGGTATCGCTATAGACTCTATCAATAAAGACTTTAACAAACCCTTTGGAAGTAAATTTTATAGCATTGCTTACTAAATTAATGAGTACTTGACCCAATCTATATGGATCCCCTTTTAAATAACTGGGTACTGTATTTGCTACCTCTACTGATAATTCCAAGCCCTTTTCATTAGCCTTGTCCATCATCATACTTTTTATTTGTGTCGTAATTGAATCCAATGAGAAAGGCACTTTTTCAAGAACCATCTTGCCGGCTTCAACTTTTGAAACATCTAAAATATCGTTGATTAAGACCAATAGATGTTTGGCAGCATCATTAATTTTCACCAAATAATCTTTCTGTTTTACTGTCATTTCAGTTTTTAGAGCAAGGTGTGTTAAACCAATAACAGCATTCATAGGTGTTCTTATTTCATGACTCATATTGGCTAAGAAATCAGATTTTGCTTTTGTAGCATCCTCAGCTTCTTTTTGTGCTTTCAGACGTTCTCTTGTTTCAAGAGTAATGGTCAATAAATCACTTATGGATCTTAAGAAACTGATTTCATCTGGTACCCAATTTCTATACACAAGTGCTTGTTCAGCTTTCACAACACCAATAACTTCTCCTCTAAACCAAATCGGTACATGAAGAGATGAGAAAATATTTTTTTCGATTAAAAAATTATACATTTTTTTATAATCACTATGTTCAAAAGACGACATAATAATCTGAGATCCAGATAGAATTGTATCAAAATAATCTCTGTACTCATTTAGTCGTAACGTTTCATTTTCCTCTGGAATATCTTCAGTCACAATATAGTGATGCTTACATTTTAATATGGTATTCATTTCATCAAAGAAACATATTCCACAACCACTAGTCTCTAAACCTGTTACAACTGATTCCAAAATAACTTTTAATGATATTGATAAATCATTGCTTGTAAGTTCAGTATTTTGAGTCAAACTCTGCAAAATCCATTGTTGCCTTGTGAGTCTTTTGTTTCTAAGGAGCATATCATTTTCACGTTCTTTTTCAACTGTGATATCTTCTTTTACACCAATATATGAAACAATATTTCTAAATTCATCAAACATAGGTGAGATAATTGCAGATTCCCAGTAAAACTCGCCCGATTTCTTTTTATTATAAAAAACACCCTTCCATGTTTCTCCACTACTAACGGTATCCCAAAGTGTTTTATAAAACTCATCATCATGGTATTCTGATTTGACGATACTTGTTTTTCTACCTATCGTTTCTTCAAGTGAATACTCTGTCATCTGTTCAAAAGCAGGATTAACATAATCAATCAACCCCTCAGAATCTGCAATAATAATGCCTACTGGAGATGTTTCAACTGCCTTGGATAGAAGATCCAACTGTTTTTCGGATTCCTTTAGTTGATTAATGTTAATATGAACACCTGAAACGGTTTTAGCGGTACCATCTTCTAAATATTCAAGAGTCTCTCCTCTAGCCATTATCCATGTCCAACCACCAGAACTGTTTTTTAATCTAAATTCTTTATTGATATTATGATCGATACCTTCTGCAATCCTATTCAGCTTTTCAATCATAAAGGTTCGATCCGTTTCGTGCATCAAGCCATAAAACAACTCATCATTGAGCTTAAAGGTCTGCTTGTCATATCCCAGCATACTGAACCATTGATCACTCTCATAGGATATATCGTTAATCACATCCCATTCCCAATAACCAACATCTGCAGATTTCAGAGTTGCTTCCATACGTTCTTGAGTTAAATGTAATGATTTATAAATTCTTTTTAATTCCTCATTTTTTTTATGATATTTTAATTCATAATGAACTTTTTCTCTTTCAATTAAGATTCTAT
>JABXKX010000045.1 GCA_013619035.1 Peptostreptococcaceae bacterium | reverse complement strand
GTGGGCTCGGAGATGTGTATAAGAGACAGAATTAATATAACTGCCATGATAAAAACCATAACAACCAGACCAAAAGAACTTCTTTTAGTTTTAATGAATTTCTCTTCTGAAAAAGACTCTTTTACTGTTTCTTTCTTATTCTTACGATTTACATGATCTAAAAAACTCTTCTTATCAGTCATAACTATCTCTCCATAAGTTTGCCGTCAACAAGCGCTAGATTAACATCACTGTGCCTTGCAATTTTTTCAGAATGCGTCACGATAATAACGCACTTATTAAATTCTTTTGCCAAAGAATATAGAATTTTTATAATCTCGTCTTCCGTTTCAGTATCCAGATTTCCAGTCGGTTCATCTGCAAATATAAGATCTACATTGGTTGCAAGGCCCCTAGCAATGGCAACTCTTTGCTGTTCACCTCCAGATAATTTCAAAACATTTCTTTCAGCTTTAGTCTCAACAATTCCCAATTCATTTAAAAGATTTAGCGCCGTCTGTTTATAGGGTTTTGGAATATCATTATCTGTAATATGCATTACATTAATAATATTGTCCAAAGCACTCATATAAGGAATCAAATTAAATTGTTGAAAGACAAAGGCTAAATGATTACGCCTATACTTAGATAAACCCATTTTGAGAATATCCCGTCCTTCAAACAAGACCTGTCCCTCTTGCGTTTTATCTAATCCTCCAGCAATAGACAATAAAGTCGTTTTACCACTCCCTGAAGGTCCAAATATTGTATATAATTTGCCCTCTTCAAAGGTATAATTTAAGTCTTTTATGATCATTCTTTTTTTATTGCCATCGGTATAACCATAATTGATATTTTTTAGTTCTAATAACATAAAATACCTCCTAAGAATTTCGTGTCGTCAAGATTTGCTTTGGACTAAACCGCATAACATACAATGTTGGAATGGCAGTACTGATGACTGTTAATAAGATGCCCAAGGCAAAAATTTGAATAACAATCTTGAAATTTAAAGCAATATTCATTGAAGTCGCCTGAGAAACATCTTCTGTTTTAAACATCTTACCAAACTTTTGCATTGGTCTTTCTTCTACCTCTCCAAAGACTTCAGAATCTAAAAGTGTTTCTGAAAGATTTTCTCCTAAAACCTGACCCGTAAATAATGATAATGAAAAGGCTACAAATGCTATCACAACAACTTCTAAAATAAATTGAAGTACTATTTTCAATTTTGTTTCACCGACTGCTAATAATATACCAATTTCGCTTTTCCGGTCATTGATAGTAAGTGCTGTGATTAAGCCAACGATGAATCCACCAGTAATGATAATACTCACAACAAAAATTTGAGTGATTAAACCAATGCTTTCTATCGGGCCAACCAAACTATTATACAGATCATCATTTGCATCAAGCATCCCATACTCTAATGTCGTGCCACTCAGGATTTCCTCTCGATATAAATCAATATTAGACGGGTCCTTTAGCCTGATGGTGCTTTGACTAATAATTATATTATCAAAATCCATATCGGATACACCCACAGTCTTTAAGACTGTGATGGGAATATACAACTTATTTTGTGGTAAATAAATTGAACTTTCTACATTGCTAATTTCTTGATTCGTATGATAAATACCTGATATTTGATGTTCAATATCTACAGTATTTGAAAGAATATCATCGTATTCGACAGTTAACATATCACCTACTTTTAGATTGTTTTTCATAGCGACTTCATCACTTATTACAACTGAAGTTGCAGTTGTAGACAACTCGCCTGAAATTAATTTCATTTCATCATCAACAAAATCTATCGGTGAATCACCACCATACAATACAATATTGAAAGTCGATGATGGACTCGCGTTCTTTTCGATCTGATAAGTTTCCAAGCCTTCAACAGATTCATTAATAAAATTACTGTAATAAAAAGAAGACACAAAATCAGAAGTTACAACCTTGTTCATATTCTTATAAGTTGGTGCGCCATTTTCAGTCATAACTTCTGAAATCACAACGCCGCTTTCCTGTTTTAGTTTCTCTGCTTCTCTTCTACTCACAGTGCCTTTATCGTAGTTTTCAAAAATTTTATCGTAATTCATAATATAATGTATATCTGCACCTATTGTTAATCGTGTATTTTCCTGTGCGTTTTCAGAGGCACTTTGTATCAATAATCCTGCAATGATAAAATTGGCAATCACCATAAATATAATGGTTAATAGTATTGTTTTTCCAATTTTCTTTCTTAAATAGTCAAATGCTCTTTTTATAAATATCATAAGATCCCTCCTAATTAAATTATCTCATGAATCATGGTCAAAATATGGAAACAAAATATGACAGAAATGTGGCATGAGTAAACGCTTTATTTTGTATATATAGCCATCAAATGATACTATAAACATAACTACAATCATTAAGGATGTGACCTTTGAACAATAAACAAACTCAGAAATTAGGCTTTTTATTAGGTACTTTTGATCCTATCCACAATGGACATATACATATACTAGAGATGGTAAAATCATATTTAGAACTTAATACAGCACTATTCGTACCTTTATATGATGCACCACACAAGGACAATACAATTGTAGCAACGCCAAAAGAACGTGTGTTGATGTGTGAATTGGCTTGTAATTCAACAATTCTAGAAACCAGTTCATTAATTGTTGATCATAAAATAAACGGCTATTCTTTAGAACTTATTTCAATTCTAAAAAATCAGTATCCTACAGAACAACTCTTTTATATCTTAGGATCTGATGTATTTTCATCCATTTTAAGATGGTCTTCATTGAGTGAGATAATCTCAATAGTTGAATTTTGTGTGGTTCTTAGAAATCATGATGTTCTTAATGAGATGCTTATAATAAAAAAAGAACTTGAAAATAGAAATGCTATAGTTC
>JABXKX010000562.1 GCA_013619035.1 Peptostreptococcaceae bacterium | reverse complement strand
GTTAGTGATCGATCAGATTCAATCAACTGTTCTATAGATAAATCCAATTGATTGGTGGGTGTTGCCTGATTAATCGCATCTAAGAAAATCTCATCGACACTTGAGTAATAACGATAGATGCCTCCTTGGCTAAAGCCAGTTTTCGAGATAATATCACGCATCGTAATTTGAGCAAGTGGCTTTTCTTGAAAGACAAGACGAGCGCTTTGAATAATAGTATCTTTCTTACTGGAGATATAGCTTTCCGTAACTTTTGGCATGTTGTGCCTCCGATGGATGCATTATAAATGACATAGTGTCATTTTCACTGTAAGTTTATCATAGGTACTGTGATTTGTAAAACGAAAAATGCCTTTCTTGACATCTTCCTTATATCCATTATCATAATATACAGAGGTATTTTTATGAAAAAACGATGCGCAGGTAGAAAAGATAGGGTAAAAGCTTAATAAAGTTTTGTTGATTCATAAGATCTGAACTTGAAACCGCTGGATAAGTTGTTATACTTTTCGGGACATGAACCTATGTGGTAGACGAGACTAATGAAGATCCTTGTTAAAATTCAAATGATTGTGGAGGTTGAAGATGAGTAGATTGATTGCAGACGCACATTATGATTTGGGACTAGTTCTATTTAACAGAGATCAATTAGGCGAAACTGAAGTGATAAAAAATAGAATATTGCCGATGTGGCAAGCATCAAATGTAAAATTTGTAATTGCAGCCATATTCATTGAGGATCACTTCTTGCCAGAGAATGGGTTAAGAAATGCACTGAATCAAATATCTTTAATCAAAGAAGAAGTTAAAAATCTTAGCAATGTCATAATGATAGAATCCTCAAGCGATATTGATAGAATCATGCATGATGATAAGATTGGTATCATGTTGTCATTAGAAGGACTTGAGCCAATTGGTACAGATATAAATCTGCTAAACACCTTCTATGATCTTGGTGTTAGAGCTGCGGGTTTAACTTGGTCTAGACAAAATTCAGTTGCTGATGGATCAAGATTTGGAGATGAAAATACGACAAACGGGTTGAGTAACTTTGGTAAAAAGGTTATTCAAACCATGCGAGATAAGAAGATGATCGTAGATGTATCACATTTAAATGATGCTGGATTGGATGACCTCAATGGTTTGATAATAGCATCTCATTCAAATGCAAGATCAGTTAACAATATTACTAGAAATTTAAAAGATGAACATATAAAGAAGATAGCAGCATCTGGAGGCATCATAGGTATTAATAATATTAAACCGATAGTTGGTGGACAAGAGTCTATCCTAGAGATGTGTAACCATATCGATTACATAAAAAATCTGGTAGGTTATGAACATATTTGCTTTGGTTTTGATTTATGTAATGACATTCAAATAACGGGTATCAGATATGGCAATCAGTCACAAGATATGATTGATACCTTAACTTACAATGGCGTAGAAGAACTTATAAGTGAACTAATCAGTAGAGCGTATACAGATCAGATGATAGAGTCAATTATGTATGGTAATCTACTAAGGGTTATAAAAGAAAATCTAAAGGAATAATAGGTTAACAGTAATTGTTAAGGTTTCCAAATAATAAAGGGAAAGAACAACTTAATGAGCATGGCGATACGATATGGTTAGTAAAACAAAAATTATGCTCGAAAAAGTAAAGAAGGACTATAAGAGATCTAGGAGGAGTAAAGAGATGAAAAAACGAATGAAAGTAGCTCTTATTGGCGGAGCTTTGCTGGGACTCGTATGCGTGATCGGGGCATTTATACGTTCTGGTTTTACAGCTTCACCGATTTTTGTATTTTCACTATGGTACAATCGCGTTATAATAGGTCTGGCTGTGGGCGCACCATGGGTCGCGGTAGGTAAAGCTAAGGCGTTGCTTCGTGGCGCTTTGTTAGGTCTTTTAGTTTCTTTTGCTTTTTATAGTTCTACGGGATTTGTAGATCCTGTTAGTTTTTTTGCTGGTATCGTGTATGGAGTGATCCTAGAGGCATGGCTCAGCCGATATGAAAAATAAGGTAATGATTACAGTGCCGTCATTTAGCCTTATCCTGTATTCTCGGACAGGCGGTTAAAGGTTTGTAGAAATTTTTGTGAAAATTAAATAGTGAAAGTTTAACTTCATTAAAAGATAAGTTGGTTTTTCAGGACTATTGATTTAAAGAATATATATAGTGGCTAAGGCCACTCTATTATTATGCTCATCCGCTTTTAGCCTCCATGTTTCCAAGTTTCATTTGCTTAGGTTTGCCTATTTGTTTATGTGAGAATCTTTTTTGAATTAACCATTTTCAGGGGTTTCAACGAAAATTCCAGGTTATTTTTAAATGCCTTTTGAAATATGATATAAAAAGAACAGCATATGTAATTACCATACGCTGTTCTAAAAATAATGGATCATCTTCATTGACTTCTCATTTTCATCCTGTAAAAGCTACACGTCTCTACCTCGAAGATGTGTTCTTACCCACATGCTTTGCTTGTCATTGAATTAGAAAAAAAATATCTTTTGGTGATTAGGCTACATAAGCAGATTGCGAGAAATAAAAATTTTTAGAAGGTTGTTCTTTCCCAGAAAAAGGCGCTACAGTCTAAAAAAAATTTGAAAAGTTTTAAGCATAGCAAACAAAATAAAAAGAGCATGATTCAACTTCACAAGGTTGAATCAAAGCTCTTTTTTATTAGTTAATTGACAAAGATACAATTTGAATATATG
Source organism: Peptostreptococcaceae bacterium (assembly GCA_013619035.1). The sequence continues at coordinate 170 of JABXKX010000562.1, read as the reverse complement.
ATTTGAATGGTTATTCAAAACTCCCAAAGGAGGAAATATGGCAAATAATAGATTCAACAAAATTGATAGTGAAAAGAGAAGTCATATTCTAGAAACTGCGCTGAAAGAATTCTCTATGAATGGCTATCGTGGGTCATCAATAAACCTGTCTCTTATACACATCTCCGAGC
>JABXKX010000635.1 GCA_013619035.1 Peptostreptococcaceae bacterium | reverse complement strand
ACATTGGGCTTTTGGTGCTGTTGAAACACTAAGAGGGATGCAGATACTCTCAGGGTATGAAGATGGGTTATTTAAACCCGATGCTTTGATCACAAGAGAAGAGTTTGCGGTCATGGTTTCAAAAGGATTTAATCTTAAGATGTATGATAATGAGCTACCAACTTTTTCAGATGTACCACCTGGTAAATGGTCCTATGAGTATGTAGAGAAAGCAAAAGACTTTTTAACCGGTTATTATCCATATGGAGGTTCACCATATTTTCAACCTGAGTTGTATACGACCAGAGAAGATGTTGCTGTCACACTTGTTAGAGCCTTAAACCTTCCTATGAGTCAGATGGATATAGATTCTGTCTTTATAGATTCTGATCAAATTTCTTATCAACTTAAAGATTACATTGCTACTGCAGTAGATGCAGGTTTAATTGTTGGATACTCCACTGGAGAGTTTAAACCACAGAGTCCTATCACTAGAGCAGAAGTTGCAGTACTTATCAACAAAGCATTAAAACAAAGTAACCATCTACAGGAGTTTAGTTTATCAGTGGATATGCCTTTAGAAAAAAAATCACCTTATCTTGTGATAAAAGGGGATACACATAAAGATGCTGTCGTTAAAGTCAACGGTCAAGAAATATCAACACTGTTAGGTAACTTTTCAGTACTGCATGAGTTATCTGAAGGTGAGAAGATCTATACATTTGAAGTCACTGCTGAGATGCCTGATGGACGTATTAAAAGTTATTTTCAAGAAGTAACTTATGATATTCCTGATGATTTCTTTACTGTTCATATGAATGATTCAAGTAAAGACGATACAATGATGGCTTCAGGCTTTATAGATAATTTTGAAAATGATTTTATTGTTTCCATTGATGGTAAGCGGATTTATATTGGAAATGATGGTTATTGGGAAAAGAACTTAGACCTTAAACAAGGTGAGAATACATTTGTATTTTTAATGATTGATTATTTAGGAAGAAAACATGAAGTTGTAAAAACCGTTACTTTTAAACCAGAAGCTTCTGTATTAACAGTACATGTTGTCCCTGAACAATCGTTAGATAGAGTGTTTGTATTATCTGGATACATAGATGAGTATCATGATAATTCAGTACTCAGTGTTAATAATGGTCTTGTAAGAATCAGTGGTAATGGACTCTTTAGTAAAGAAATAGTGTTAGAGCCTGGCATCAACAGAATCACGGTGGCTTATACCAATGAGTATAATATGCTCACAATGAAAGAGTATCATATCCTGTATGAAACTATAAGTTCAGTTATAGAGTTAAATGAACCACCGATGATCAGTTCTGATAAAACCTTTATGATGAATTTTGAAGTTGTTGGTGAAAAAGGTTCTAACGTAGTGACTTATTTGAACCATCAATTATTGAGTGAAAAAAGAACCGTACGAACAGGCTTTAAAGAATCTTTGGTTTATCAGGAACTACTTGTTTATAAAGAAGGACTAAATGAGTTTATTGTTACCGCTAACCATGCAGATGGCAGATCAACAAGTCGTAAGTTTGCTGTTGAGTTTAGACCATTAGAACCCGAAATACAGCTTACAAGTATGGGGTATGAAGGTGATCAACAGTTTATTAGATTTTCAGTTGAGGATCAATACAACTCAGATCTTACCGCTTATTATGGTGATGTAGAAATAAGGGCTACTAGTAGTCAAAAGCATTCAGATAATAAGTACATGCACTACTATAAAATCGAGTACGAAGAAGATATTAATGAATTTACTGTTATCAATCACTATGGTAAACAATCAACGTATAGCTTTAATGAATAGAAAGGATGTATTTATGTTATTATCTAAATCGAAGTTTTTAAGGTTCAAACAATGTCCCAAGTCATTATCCCTTTTAATCAACTCACCCGAATTAATTTCAGAAGATTCTGATGATTATCTGTTAGAAACCGGAAATAAGATAGGAGTGTTAGCACGTGATTTATTCCCAGGTGGTACAGAGATAAAATACAATCCAAGTGATTTTAGCGGGATGGCAGAAAAAACACAAGAATTAATGGAAGATGGTGTTACAACAATATATGAAGCGACATTTATGGTTTACGATTCATTTATTATGGTAGACATTTTTCATTATGATGAAGGATGGCATGTGTATGAAGTCAAATCAGGTACCACGGTAGAAGGCAATAAAAAGTATCTAGATGATGTGAGTTTTCAGATGAACGTACTAAATCAATTAATCTCTGACTTAGAATCAGTTAATCTGATTACTTTATCACGTGAGTATAAAAAGCAACTACATGTATCTGCATACGATTTGTTTAAAATCGATGATATTTCAGAACAGGCAGTTAATAATCAAAGAAACATAGATCGTGATATTAAAACGGTTAACGCATTAGATCATAAGGCTGCCATGGCAATTGATATAGGCAAACACTGTAATAAATATGGTGAAACAGATTCTGTGTGTCCGTTTAAATCTCATTGTTGGTCTCATGTACCTGAATATAGTGTGTTTGATCTTAGAAATGCCAGGGGCAAACAATACACTTTATATGATCAAGGTATTCTTAACTTAGAGGATATTCCGGCTTCTACAAAACTTACGGATAAACAAACCATTCAAATTGACAGTTATATAAAAGATCGTACATTCATTGATCATGAAGAAATTCGGAAATTCATGAGCATTTTAAATTATCCACTGTATTTTTTAGATTTTGAATCCATCAATCCAGCTATACCTTTATATGAAGAGACTTCACCCTATGATCAAGTGCCGTTTCAGTATTCGCTTCATATTATGACTGAAGATAACTTATCACATGTGGAGTTTCTAGCTGAAGCAGGTGTATCACCCTTAAGAGCAATTGCAGTGAGTTTGGTTGAAAATATTCCTTATGGGG
>JABXKX010000052.1 GCA_013619035.1 Peptostreptococcaceae bacterium | reverse complement strand
GGTTTTAACTCCTGATCGATTGAATTTATATTAGTAATATAAACTCGAGGTGCCTTTGATTCTACAGGATTGAGCGAACTCGGGATTTCTGTCACACCATGAATACCACCAAAAAATAGTTGTCCACTACTACTTTTAAGACGCCCTCGACTAAATTCCCAACCACCAATACCATCATCTGGTGTGTAATTTAGTATTTCATCTGTAGATGTATTTATTAAAGAAACACCATCATTAGTAGCGACCCAAAAATGATTGTTTTCATCTTCAAGGATACTTAAAACATCATTACTACTCAAACCCTCTTGTTCAGTATAGTTCGTATAAGCAAGTGTAGGACTCTCTAAATGTGTTAGTCCACCTCCTGAACTTCCAAACCAAAGGTCACCAACAGAATCTTCAAAAATCATTTGAATCTTACTACTCGGTAAAAAATCAGGGTAGTCATTTCTATAATCACTGATCACATCAGTAGTGGCAGTATAAATTACATTTAATCCATCGTTTGTACCAATCCACAACTGCTCATTATTATCCATATGAATATCATAAATAATATCATCACTCAAGTCAGAATTGTTTGAATCCATATGATTTAATAACTTAGAATTATAGTTGTACTGATAGATACCATCACCATAGGTTCCGATCCATAGATTATCATCATGAACTTCTAAAGCATATACAATTGTATCTTCTTCAATAATATTCCATTTCGTAAATGTTTCGTGGTTAGAATCAAATATAGTTAACCCTCTATTCGTTGCAACTATAATATCGTTTTGGAAAACGATAACATCATTTACTGAGTTGTTATGTAAACTATCTAATTCTTCTGTTGTCATATATTTCGAGAAAGATTTCGTTTCTGTGTTGAATATATTTAATCCTTGATCATAAAGACCAAAGTACAGATTCTCTTCAATTTCTGTTATTACATTAACTTTACCATGACTTATCGAATTATTGTTTTCTGGATCATGTCTAAAAGCAACAAAATTCTTTTTCCTTGGGTTCCAGATTGACACACCGCCACCATTAGTACCAATCCACATAATATTGGAATCATCCTCTAATAAGGAATACACTACAGGATGACTGATGTCATTAGTATTTTTTGTGCCAGAAAATTGATTAATCCCACCATCTAGTTCTATCGTAAATAAACCGCCACCCCAAGTACCAACCCAAAGTACACCATCGGAACTTTCAGTTAGACAATATACTCGATCATCATCAAAATGAAGGTTTTCCGTGGTATTTTGCTCCAAATCTAATACAACTACGCCACCATCCCAAAGTCCTAATGTTAAAACACCTTTGTCGAACTCTTTTACTGTCATAACGTAGGGAGATAACAACTCAACTTCATATTTATGAAGTTTTTCTGCATCAAAATAATAGAGTCCATCATATGTTCCAATAAATAATGTCCCCTCTGATGTTATTTCTAAATCTCTTACAGCATTTTCAGGAATATCATACTTAATCAATTCATTTGTTATAGGGTTAAATTGATTGAGCCCATTTAAAGTACCAAACCACATATTCCCGTCAGCGGTCTTTTCAATTGCTGTTACTACCGTATCAGACAAACCAATAGAATCTACTGTATAATTGGTAAATGATTCTGATTCAATTACAAAATGGGAAACACCTTGATAGGTACCTAACCAAATTTCATGTGCACTTTCATCATAATACATTGTTTGAATTAAGTTGTTTTCCAAACTTTTTTCATCAAAGGGGTTATTTCTAAATATTATGACTTCATTGCCATCATAACGATTTAATCCACCTTGTGTCCCAAACCAAATAAAACCATATTTATCCTGAAATATGGATGAAATCGACATATTTGAAATACCAGATTCTCTATCTAACCATTCAAAAGTCCTCTCTATATCTTGTTCAGTCTCTAAATAATCAAACTCAGCATATATAGGCATGGTCATTAATAGAATCAGGGTTAAGTAGATAAGTATATTTTTTACAATCATATATCACCTCCCCTAACCTATACCCCAAAAAAAGAAAACAAAAATTCTTTTTATCGAATTTTTGCTCCAAAAGGTAAAAATGCTAATTTTGCAAGTTTTACATGTTGTACTGCAAAAGGAATACCTATTACAGTTAAAGTACATAATACGGCACCGATCAGATGTGCTATAGCGAGTTCCCAACCAATCAGTAGTATCCAAATGATATTAAAAAGAAAACCTCCAAATCCAAATTGACCAACTACTATTTCAGTTCCAAACGGCCATAAGACCAAACGGGCTGTTTTGATACACTGCAAACCGAAGGGAATAAAAACAACTGTACAACAAAGTATAATACCAACAATTAACCATAACAAAGCCGTCATTAAACCACCAAATACCCACCAAATAATATTTCCAATAATATTCATAATGCCTCCTCTATCCAATCCATAATACCAAAACCAGATTAAAAATAGCTTAGAATAATATTAAAAGTAAAACTGATTTGCATTATCTGACATAGTAATCTGCAGTTATACCTGGTATAGATATTAATAAAACTTGATAATTATTCAAAAAGATGGTAAAGTTTGCATAAGCACTTAATATATTGGAAGCAATTCCAAACCACTTCAAATTAAGTGCCAAGAAAAAGACACTGCTCACGCAGTGTCATTTTTTTATTTAGTTTTAAATCTTAAAATAAGTTTGTAAAGATTTTCCACCGATTCTCTTAGATGTTCGGTTTGGCTCGTAATCTCTTCCATTGAAGCCAATTGCTCTTCAGTAGATGCTGAAACTTGTTGAGAAGCTGCTGATGTTTCTTCTGTGATAGAAGAAACATTATTCATTACATCTAATAAAGCATTTGAGTCTAATTCAATTTCATTATTTTGACTCTTAATATTTGAAATACTTGATAATAAAACATCT
>JABXKX010000561.1 GCA_013619035.1 Peptostreptococcaceae bacterium | reverse complement strand
ACGCTTTACTCTCCAGTAAAGATCATTAGAAATGATGAATTAACCGTAAAGGAAATTAAAGAACTTAATCCTAAGGGAATCATTCTCTCCCCTGGACCTTGTACACCTATAGATGCTGGCATTTGTTTGGAGTTGGTTCAATCTCTGTATAAAGAAATACCTTTTTTAGGCATCTGTTTGGGACATCAAACAATTGCTCAAGCTTTCGGATCTACAATAATCAAAGCCAAACATCTTTTACACGGTAAAGTAGATATCATCCAGCATGACTACAAAGGATTATTTTATGAGTTACCAAAACTTCTAACAGCAACCCGTTATCATTCATTAATAGTAGATGATTACAAATTATCCAATCAACTCATGGTTACAGCAAGATCTACAACCGATCAATATATCATGGGCATAAGGCATCTTGAGTACCCTATTGAAGGGGTGCAGTTTCACCCAGAATCATATAAAACAGAACATGGCATGACCATTATCAGAAACTTTACAGAGTTAGTCAGAGGAGGTACGTATGTACAAACCACTTCTTAATGTCATCATGACTGATACATTAACAATCGATCAATCCTATAGTATTGGACAATATATTTTATCTGGTGACGCAACAGAAATTGAGATTGCTTCATTGTTAACAGCTCTTAAATTTAAAGATGAATCATTTGAACTCATTGCTGGATTTGCACAAGCACTTAAACTCTATTCTATGAAAATGATACCAACAAATAAAGCTTTAATAGATGTTTGTGGTACCGGTGGCGATGGTTCAAATACATTTAATATCAGTACAACTGTCAGTTTACTCTTAGCCACTCGATTGAATGTTTCTAAACATGGCAATCGGTCGATATCATCGAAAAGTGGTAGTGCTGATGTATTGAATGAATTGAAAATTCCAAAACCGGATACAGCTGAGGCTATAGATAAACTATTAACTGATAAAAATTACAGTTTTTTATTTGCACCATACATGCATCCACATATGAAGTATGTTATGCCAGTCAGAACGGCACTTAAAATACCGACTATTTTTAATATCATAGGTCCTTTATGTAATCCTTATCTACTTAAGTGTCAAATTATTGGTGTCTATAAAGAATCTTTACTAATGCCGATGGCAAAAGCTATGATACATTTGGGCATTCAAAGAGGAGCGGTTATACATGGTCATAATAGTTTAGACGAGTTATCTATTTCAGGTGTTAATCAAGTCGTGTATATCCACAACAATCAAATCTCTGAAAATACAATCGATCCAAAAGACTTTAACATTCCATATCAAAGTTTAGAACATATTACAGGTGGTACAGCTTCTATCAATGCTGCTATTACAAAAAATGTACTCTCAGGTGAGAAAGGTCCTAAACAAGATATTGTAGCTTTAAATGCAGGACTGGGATTTTTCATAGGTGAGGAAGTATCCTCACTGAGCGATGGTATAAAACTGGCATATCAACTCTTAAATAATAAAAAGGGATTAGATGTGCTTACCAGTTTAAAGGAGCGTATTATATGACAATACTGGAAACTATCGTAGAACATAAGATTCAAGAAGTCCGTACATTCAAAAAAATATATGCACATTTGAATAATGAGCTATTGGATTTTCAAAATTCTAATTCCTTACTCAAACGACTAAAAAACGATTCTAATATTTCTGTGATCGCAGAAATTAAAAAAGGTTCTCCATCAAAAGGAAATTTCGCAAAGAACTTATCAGTCTCTGATTGTACTGAATACTATACAAAGAATAACGCTGCCTGTATATCAGTTCTAACAGATCATAAATTCTTTTATGGAGGATTTGATATATTAGAACAAGTACGATCATTAACATCTTTACCTATCTTATGTAAAGACTTTATTATTGATGAGATACAAATCAAAATGGCAAAAAATTATGGTGCTAATGTTATTTTATTAATTAAAAGAATTCTCACAAGAAAGAGATTCATACAGTTACTTGATTGTGCTAGAAAACATCATTTAGAAGTCCTCGTTGAAGTTGATTCTATAACAGAATTTGATAGTATAAAAGACTTAGAATTCGAGCTTTGTGGTGTTAATAATAGAAACTTGGCTGATTTTAGCGTTTCTCTAGATAAGACAAAACAACTTGCAAGACATATTACTCAAGCAGATAAGTTATTAATCAGCGAAAGTGGTATTTATTTTGAAGAACAAATTGAGGAACTTATTCCCTATAATATTTCCGGTGTTCTTGTTGGTGAAGCGCTGATACGCAATCAAACAACTGATTTGATTCAAAAGTTACAGAAATCAAAAAAAACAATTCAAATTAAAATCTGTGGCATTAAAACTGTATCTGATGCAATCGCTATTGATCATATGAATGTAGATTATATCGGACTTGTATTTGCCAAAAGCAAAAGACAGATTAGAAAGGAATTAGGAACTGAAATATGTGCCCAAATAAAGAATACCAAAACAGTTGGTGTATTTATGAATCAAGATAATAAATTCATTGAGGATCTCTATTATGGCTGCCACTTAGATTATGTTCAACTACATGGCGATATTCAAATCGAATCGTTAAATATACCTAATGAGAATATCATAAAAGCCATCAACTATACGCAAATAGAAGAATCAGAGTACCCCTATATTTTAATTGATGGCCATCAGCCTGGATCAGGAAATGATTATAATCTTGATCTTGTTAAAACTAATATTAATCAAAGATATATACTCGCTGGCGGGTTAACATCAGAAAACGTAAATGAACGTTTAAAGGTATTTCCATGCAGTGTTGTTGATGTCAGCAGTGGCGTAGAAACCAACGCCCAAAAGGACCTAGAAAAAATCAAACTATTTATAGAGAAAGTGCGAGGTGTAAAATGACAAGGAAATTTGGTGTTTACGGTGGCCAATATGTATCAGAACTTCTTATGAAA
>JABXKX010000614.1 GCA_013619035.1 Peptostreptococcaceae bacterium | reverse complement strand
GTATAATTAGTAAAACTTCTTTTGCTTTTCATATTCTATTTTTTAAAGTTTTGCGATGCAATTTAAACACGACAACATATGGTATGTAATGGAGGAATAATGAAATTAAAAACTAAAGTACTACTACCAACACTAATAATAGTATTTATTGCACTTGTGTTAAATGGATTAATCACTTATTACCAAGTAGAAAATGGTGTAGCAAAAGATTTAATTCACGCACAAATTGAGAGTCAACTGGACAACTTAAGTGAAACCATTGAAACAAGACAACTAATTGAAGAAACATTCTTCCATACATTAGATGAAAAGAATCTCGATTTAACAAAGGCAGTTGCAGAAATTATAAAATTAGATGCAAAGGAATTTGATACAGAACGTATCGTAAGCTTATTAAACAGTGCTGTTGAGGCAAATGAAAATGTAGAAAATATAGAAGACGCTATTGAATTATTGTCTGAATTTGAATTAAATAAGCTTGATTTAGATGAATATGCAGCAATAGCTGAAAGCATTGGTGTGTCAGAAATACATGTAACCAATGCTCAAGGTGTGCTGACAGATGGTAATATTGAAGGGTTTTATGGATTTGATTTTAATACATCAGAACAAACACTTCCATTTATTGAATTGATCGGTAAAACAGATGGGCGTCTTGCACAAGGAGCTGCTTTAAGAGGAACAGATGAAGAATTGTTCCAATATATAGGAACTTCTAGACTAGACGAAGATGGTATTGTACAGATTGGACTTATGCCTGACTATATTACAGAGTTAAGAGAAATCACTGGTCTTCAAAGTTTAATTGAAGGATTAAAAATTGGAAAAAGTGGATATGTATACATCTTGGATTCTAATGGTATAACAGTAAATCATAAAGACCCTAATAATCTAGGAGTAGATATAAGTGACATACCGGTGTTAAAACCGATTCTTGAAAATGAAGAAGGATTTTTTAAGTATGATTATAATGGTGAAACAGTTTATGCAAGTTATAGACAATTAGGAGAGTTCACTATAGTGGGGACTTTACCTCAGGCAGACTTTAAAGAAGAGTTGAATGGAATGGTTTCAAATCAAATCATTATGATGTTGATTACCATTGTTTTAATTTCTGTGATTGTTATCATTGTAACAACAATAGTTTTCAAACCGCTTTCAATTATTGAAGCAAGAATGGGTGAAGCTGGAAACGGTGATTTATCTGTACGTTCGAATATTAAAACAGAAGATGAGATTGGCAAATTATCATCTAGTTTTAATAAGATGTTGTCCAATATACAAGAGTTGTTAAAAGAATCTAATAACAATATTGAGGCATTAACAGTTTCATCAAATGAAATGAGTGTGTTCGTTGGAGAAGTAGCAAAAAGTAGCTCTGAAATTAATGATTCAATTGAAGAAATTGCAAAAGGTGCGACATCACAAGCTGAGTCAACAGGTGAAGCTGTTAACTCAATGAACGACTTATCAGTAAAGATTGATGATGCTTCACAAAGCATACTTGATACGATTGCATTAACACAGTCTGTTAAAGAAAGTTCGATTAAAAGTGAAGAGACACTTTCGACACTTAAGAGTAATTTTAAGAAAAACGTTGATGCTACAAAAATTGTTAATACAAGTGTAGATGAACTTGCTGAAAAGACTTCAACAATTAGTACAATCGTTGAAGTAATAAAAACGATTTCAGAACAAACCAACTTACTTGCTTTAAATGCAGCAATTGAAGCAGCTAGAGCAGGAGAACAAGGCAGAGGATTTGCAGTTGTTGCTGACGAAGTAAGAAAACTTGCAGAAGAATCATCTAAATCCTCTAGTGAAATCAGCAGCATCATTTCAGAGATTATTGCTTTAGTAAGCAAAACCAATGAAACTATCAATGGTACGAATCAGGCAATTGCTTTGGTAAATGATTCTGTAAATGATACAGAAGAAATTATTAATGGAATCAATAACACTATCGAAAGCGTCATCACAAATGTTGGTGCGTTAGGTGATGAGTTTAAATTAGTTAATGAAATTAAGAGCAACGTCATTGAAGAAATCGAAATGATTTCAAGTATTTCACAAGAAACTGCAGCAGGTTCTGAAGAGATCAGTGCTTCTGCTCAAGAACAAACAGAGTACCTATCAGAAGTGACAAACAAAACAACTGATAACCTAGATAAGTTAAACGATTTGGTCAACTCGATTCAAAAGTTTAAGATCTAAATTAATACCACTAGTTAATGTTTAGTGTTTACATCCTATCATTATCAAATAAGCCCTATATCTTATCAGATCTATTAGAATCTGTGACGATATAGGGCTTTTTATATTGACTGATTTAATTTGTATTGTCTTTTATCATCTTATGTTGAGGAGTTTAATTTACTATAACTGTATGGCTTATTGTGAAGTGAATCAGGCATTGAAGAATACTGGATTGTCGATCCAATGAAAGATAAAGTAACTGTTTATCATTAATTAAATAGTAAAGTATGTTTATTTGATTAGTTTTTTTAGGTTTGGTAACTTTATCATGAACATTCAACTTTAATGCCTAACTTTTTTAATACAAGAGTATACATTGCTTGATTTCAGCTTTTGGGAAGTATTTATTTGATACGGAAGATAGAATTATAAACATCTTTGTTATAGACTTGAAGTAAGAAATGAGGTTGTTATGAGAAATCATTGGGCACTCAAGCCAATTAATCGTGTGATCAACATGAAGGTCTCTGTACCAATTTGAGATTTATTTAAACCAGATAAGTTTACAACAAGAGAAGTTAAAAATATTTATCAACAGAATTGGGCATATGCAATAGAAATAATCGAATAAAATGCAAAGCTTGGTTATTTAAAATAAAGACAAAGGGGCTGTCGGAAAATAGAGTTTTATAACTCTTAGGTCCCGTTATATCAGAAACCATGTCAAACACAC
>JABXKX010000077.1 GCA_013619035.1 Peptostreptococcaceae bacterium | reverse complement strand
GTATTCTCAACACTTTCTTCAGTAATTATCTCTAGTTTTTCTACAACTTCAGAAGAAGATTCATTAACTGTTTTTGTTTCTTGCGAATATTCGAGTGCTTTTGTAACACTTTCTATTACATTTTCAATTTTTTTATTTAAAACAAGTAACGCTTCATTACTTTTTTGAGCTTCTTCAGCTTGGTCATTTGCGCCTAAGGTTAAATCTTCTATAGATTCATGAACTCTATTAATCGACTCGGATGAATCATTTGTGACAATGACCATTCCTTCTGATTTTTCAAATAAATTACCTGACAAGGTTTTTAAAGAAGATACGATTTCATTTAAAGACTCTTTCATACCATTTAATTCATTGGCCATAATACCCGTTTCATCTTTTGAAGTCATTAACTTATCAAGTTTGGAATCATCTTGTAAATCCAATTTCCCCATCTTGCCTAATAACTCTGTAATCCCTTTGATTGGCTTTGCTAAAGCAGATGCTAAAATGATAGCAATAACACTAGCAATAATCGTTAAGGCAACCATCATAAATACGGTCATCGAATACATTTGATTTTTTGCTGATAACACTTCATCCATAGGTGGTACAATAACGACCGTCCAATTGTTACTCAGTCTAGAATATCCTAAGATACCCTCTTCACCGTCTCTATTCATTGTTGTAATACCATCTACTGTGGCCTTCATCTCTTTAACGAATTTATTATAATCTGAATATGTATCATTTAGGTCTGATCCTAAATCATATTCTTGATGCACCATTATTTTATAAGAATCATCTAATAAGTAAGCATATCCATTTTCATATACTTGTACAGACGATATTTCATCTTGTATCACACTATAATCTAATCTTAATCCAATTACACCAATCAGATTGTTATAAGCGTACACAGGCTTTAAATAAGCAATAAGCATATCACCGTCACCATCAACATAAGGCATTGTCCACATGCCTGTCATGTCAAGGTCTGCTGCTATTAATTCATCTCCATGAGCTTTTACATCAAAAAACCACTGCACCGTTTCTGATGGTACTTCACCTTCTGCTACATCAAACAACGACATATCCAAGGGATTTTTATTAAACACGACTTCATCCTCATCATTTGTCATAGACATTTGATGATAAGCTATTTCTAACTCAGGATTAAAGAGAAAAAATGCCTCTTTTGTTCCAGGTATTGATGTCGCTACATCTGTCAATATTTTTTTGAAGTTCTTGTCCGTAGAACTTCTATAACCCGCTTCAACCTGATATTTATTCAATTCTAATGAATTACCAAAAGTTGAAGCAGTATTGTCTACCAGCACTTCTGTACCGGTTATTAATTCTTGAATGCGAAGTCCTACTTCTTGTGCCTGATAGCCAAGTCTTGCCGTTGCCTCATCATATATTGCATCTGCACCTTTATCAGCAATAATGAAACTGGAAACCAAAACACCAACTACAGTACAAGCAATTATCGCAATCAAAATTTTTGCCTTTATACTCCTCATTGTCCCCTCCATATTTTTCTCTACAACACTGTTTCATTGTATCATATTACTTTACTAGATACTTCACGAATTGTACAAAAATTTCAAAAATTCGGATTTTTTCAAAAAAAATAAGTATCATTATACTTATTTTTGACTTGAGTAATTAATACCCCATATATTCCATTATAGATTTTTCTTAATGAAGTCTATAATCGTTTTCCAGCTCTGATGTTGTGCTTTCCCATTCGTTTCTGGAGAACCTCCTAGAGAAAAAGACAACTGTTCAAACCCCATAGTAGATAAACAACCAGGTCCACCTAATACATGCCCTGTCTTACTGTAACTCACAACCTCACAATTAATTTTACTTTTAATTCGAGCGGCCATCATCATACTATCCCAGCGATCATCTGATTCACCAGCAAGTAATAATACTCTAGCCGTTATTTGTTCGACTGGTATCAACTGTGTAGCTGTATTATGTAAGTATACTGATTTCATCATCTGACTGGTTTGATTAGAAACAATCCTATTGGTATATAATTTAAACACCTTTGATTTTTTCACTTTAGAATAAGGAAGAGCCTTCCCCTCCCATGACCATGAAGATTTTGAAGTAGTCATTTGTTTTACAACACTTTGATTTACAACATCACATGGATTAGCAGCTATAATAAGCTTTAAATCTTTTCTCATGCTACCAATCAAAAGTGCCAATTCACCACCTCTAGTACTCCCGAACAAACCAATTCTACTTGAATCAATACTCTCTAAAGCGGTAACATAATCAATAGTATTCATAATTTGCTCTAAAGGAATTTCTTTGAATAGATCCGGTAAATTCTTATAACCACAAATCGGTAACGCTAATGATGCAATACCTTTTGAAGCCATTAACTTGGCATTGACTTCAACATAATCGATACCAGGTTCTCCTGCTAAGTGAATGACTAACGGTTGTGGTTTTGAAAATTCTTTATAATATAATTTACCTTGAATACGATTGTTATCGATAACTAATTCTTTAACCTCTTCAGAAACACGTTCGATAAGCCATTTGATACATTCATGTGTTTCATCTTGGAATATATCAACTATAAAATACCCTTGGTCATCTTCCGTTAATTCACTTAAAAAATCAATATCCAAATCAAGTTCAAAACTGGTATTTTTTTGAGACCAAAATAGTCCTGAAATATCACTCTCCAAATAACTTCCTGAAATAGGTTTTGATATTTCTGTATCAACTAACCCATCAACTGGCTTAAATTCTGCAAAAGAGTAATCAATATCACCATCAAAATAATAACGTCTTAAATGAATTGACACTGCACTTTCACTCTCTGTTTTCACTTGTATATGAATCGGATCTCCTAAGAGAATTTTATCTTTGGGATTTATTATAATATTCATTTCTACTCCAAGGTATATTGCGATATCATTTGAGAAACCATACTG
>JABXKX010000316.1 GCA_013619035.1 Peptostreptococcaceae bacterium | reverse complement strand
ATTTTAAAGGATACATTGTATTCTTATATGAACCCACATCTTACGACATCGGTATTATAGACACCAACTCTTTCATAATCATAATAGGCAATTAAACAGCAACAAAAGAATGAATTGAGTTATTACCATCCTTCGGATGACTTTAACTACAATTATACTTTAAAAAAGGCGAATACATCCAAGGGATAAGTCTATATTTCATTATAAATACAGCACAGTATGCTCATCATTTTCAAAACCAATTTTTCATTTAGATTAGAGTTGGCTATTAGCAACATCAAAATATCATTATTATTAGGTTTAGTAAATAATATGAGTCTAAAGAAAAATATCGTTTTTTTGTAGGACAATGTAAAATAGTGGGTATGTATCAAGTATTCTAAGCTCAAAGTGCAAGTTTTATTATAATCTCTATTTATTAAGAAGTCTGGCGGTTGGGGAGTTTGTATTTTTGAAATATTATATAGTAAAGGAGCGGTGGAAATGCAAGCATCTTCATTCGAATTAAAACTTGCAAGACAGTTGGAGCTTGAAAAGATTGTTTCGAGTATCGCAAGAGGATTTGTGAAAATAGATAATATTGACAATGCTATAAATCGCGCATTGCAATTGATTGGAGAATTTAGTCAGAGCAACAGGGCTTATGTGTTTGAAATCAACGCCAGTGAGAGTACAATGAACAACACTTACGAGTGGTGTCAAAAATATGTGGAGCCGGAAATTGACAAGTTGAAAAATTTACCGACTGCTATGTACCCTTGGTGGATGGATAAGATAAAAACTGGGAATATTCTTGATATACATGATGTTTCTGCTCTTGATGACTCAGCAAAAGCAGAAAAAGAACTTTTAGAAATGCAGGGGATTCAATCTGTTTTGGTATTACCAATCATTTATAGATCTCAACTACAAGGATTTGTCGGTTTTGATAATGTAGAGTCTAAAGGTATTTGGACTTATGAAGATCAAACCATTTTAGGACTGGCTGCTGAATTTTTTAGCAATGTATTTGAAAGAATTTTAGTAGAATCGGAATTAACAAATATCAATAACAATCTCGGAATTGCAGTGGACTCATTGCAAAGAGCGCATGTGCAACTTTTCCAACAAGAACAGTTGGTGGCTATTGGTCAACTGGCTGCAGGCGTCGCTCACGAAATAAACAACCCATTAGGCTTTGTATTAAGTAATCATTCAACATTAAAAAGCTATGTTGAAAAAATGATACATATTATTGGCACCCAGGATTACAAGAAGCTTGATGCGAATCTAAAAACCGAATATGAATACATAAAAAAAGATATTGGCTACTTAACTGAAGATATTGACACAGGGCTAAAGCGCGTTAAGAAAATTGTTGAAGGGTTAAGTTTTTTTTCTAAGATGGATAGTATCGATGAATTTGAGTTCTATGATTTGAATGAAGGTATTAAGGATACTTTATTTGTTGTTAACTACAAAATAACTGAGGATATTCAAGTTGATTTAAAACTAGATGAACAATTACCTATGATGTTCGTTAATGGCAGAAAAATTAATCAAGTAATACTTAATCTTATCACGAATGCCGTTGATGCCATCTTAGATTGCTCTAAACCATACAACGGAAAGATAGTCATCGAAACGGGTATAATTGACGATTCTATCACATTAAAAATTATTGATAATGGCATAGGGATGACCGATGAAGTCAAGCAGCATATTTTCAATCCATTTTTTACAACAAAACCAGTTGGAAAAGGAACCGGTCTAGGTCTTAACATAATATATGATGTCATAAAAAACATACATAAAGGAGAAATTGAAATTGTGTCAACCGATGCAGTTGGAACTGAAATCGTAGTAACATTACCACTTAAAGAATAAAAAAAGCGGTCAACAACCGTTTCAGACTGTAGATAAATCCGCTTGATAAGCGTATTTTTCTAACAGTCTTATTTTTCATCCCATTAAGGCGTACTAATAGATTTTCTTTTACACATATAAAAACCTCCATACCCATTATAGAGTATGAAGGTCTATTTTAGACAGTTAAACTACATTCAATAATCAAGGCTTCAATTGCAAGCACCGGATCTATGGCTGTACTTTTCATCTTGTAATCAATATTCGAACATTTTTCTAAGATATCAGTAAGAACTTTATCATCAAATTTATGAATTTGACTCATTATATTCTTAACAGCGTAAGGATGTACACCTAATAGTTTACTAATCGTTGCTTGATTGTAACCTTCAATTGTCAACATTTTGATTTTCTTTAACAATCTAAACTGTCTACAAACCATCGCAAAAATAACTTGTATTGGTTCACCTCTTTTTAGAAGTTCATGCATGATCAATATAGCTTTTTCTGCTCTCTTCTGACCAACAGCATCTACCATCATAAAGATATCTGCATCTAAAGGCTTCTTAACATATTTATCAATATCCTCTTTTTCAACATGTTGTCTAGTGATCAAAGAACTACATATCATTCGAAGTTCATTATCAACATCTAAGAGCGTTTTTGAATCATGTTTACCTAGATAAGCCATCCTATCCTTTAAGTAATTCAAGGTACTTCTCTCAATATCTTTGCCATATTGTTTTATTTTTTTATGTACCCATTTCAAGAAAATATCTTGCTTGAGTTTCCCAAATTCTATGAGGCGTCCCTCTTTTTGAATATCCTTGGTAATTTTTTTCCTTTTATCAATGGCTTGATTAGAAATAAAGAATAACTTTGTTGACTCCAATGGTGTCTTGAAGTATTCCAACAATCGTTCTTCTCCACCTGGTGTTAAATTTGGTTTTTTATTTCTAAAGAACGTTGCGTTCTTCACAAGTACAACTTTATTATCATTAAAAAATGGTACTGTTTCACACGCATCAATAATTTCATCTACCGTTGCTTTTTCTGTGGCCTTAGCATCGTCGACTGTATATCCTTACATGTTGGATATA
>JABXKX010000269.1 GCA_013619035.1 Peptostreptococcaceae bacterium | reverse complement strand
CTTCAAATAAAGTTGCCTATCAAACAATTTAGTGGTAAAGTCTAGAGTGATTATACTATAAAGGATGTGTTTAGATGTCAGAAATAACAATTTTAATCTGTGATGATGACCCTGTGGTGCATGAATCACTGAAGATATACTTAGAAAATGAAGGTTATAGCTGTGTTTCTGCTTACAATGGAGAAGAAGCATTAGAAGAACTAAAAACATTACAGCCCGCATTAATGGTATTAGATATTATGATGCCTAAGTTAAATGGTCTTGAGGTTTGTAAAGAAGTTAGAAAAACAAGTAATATGCCTATTATTATGTTAACTGCTAAAGGTGAAGAGATTGATAGAATCTTAGGTCTTGAATTAGGGGCAGATGATTATATTGTTAAACCTTTTAGTCCACGTGAGGTAGTAGCAAGAATTAAGGCTGTTAGAAGACGTGTCATGGAGAATGTACAGTTAGGCAAGTCATCTACCATTAACTTTGATCATTTAGAAATCAGTTTAAAACAATACCAAGTGAAATATGATGGCAAAGTAATTTTTTCTACACCTAAAGAAGTGGAAATACTCTATTTATTGGCTTCTAACCTTGGACAAGTTTTTTCAAGAGAGCAGATTTTAGATAGGGTTTGGGGATCTGATTATTTTGGAGACACAAGAACGGTTGATACCCATATAAAACGTATTCGGTCTAAGTTACCTCAAGAAGGTGTTAACTGGGGTGTACATACGATTTATGGTGTAGGTTATAAATTCGAGGTAGCGTAATATGAAAAATTTGATTACGAAACAGATTGCCATTTTAATGTCCATTGTTATCTTTTTTGCGTCCCTTATGATTGTTGTAATAGGTGTTTTATTGTCTGATGATTTATTTGCTGATATAAAACATAAAGAGTTGGTTTCAGATGTTTCTGTTTTAACACAGGTGGTTATTGCTTATGAAGAAGGCAAATTAGATAAAACACTTTATGAGGACATTATTGATAAGGCCTCACAAAACAATGTTGGGACTTATATGGTAACCGATAGCTATGGTGAAATTAAATACAATACGGAAGATTTACTTAGTACTAGTGAGAAGAAGAATGTTGTTTTGTTTTCGAAAGCATTGATGCAAACGAGTGGCATAAATCATAAATTATATAAAACGCCAGATAAGGAATATTTGTTATCCGGTGCTGCTATTGTTGCCGATGGGCAAACAGTAGGTGTAACAGTGGTCTATGTTGACATGGTTGACTTAGAAGCTAGAAAAAATGAGTTTTTTAGGTCTCTAATAGTAGCTGTTGTGACGATTCTACCAATTACTGTAGGACTGTCATATCTTATTTTAATGAGGATTATACGACCTATAAGAAATGTGGCAGCAGTCGCACGTTCCATTATAAAGGGTGACTTTGCTGTCAGGGCAGATGAATCTTTAAAAGGTGAGATTGGTCTTTTAGGAAAATCTATCAATAGGTTATCTATAGATATTTATCAAAACATATCACAACTGTTTATTGAAAAAAACAGATTACAACAGGTTTTAAATACTTTAAAAGATGGCATGATTTCTATAGATGAAAATAATAATATAACCCACTTTAATGATATATTTTTAGAGATGTTTGAATTGAATGAAGATATTTCTGGAAAATCATTGAATGATATAAATATCCTGAATGAGGATTTATTTGATGCCAATCAGCAGCTTGAAGGCAAAAACTCCATTATACTTAGAAGGTTACATGATGATTTGATTTTGAAAATTGTTATTGCACCTATTTCAAACGAAAAGAATCGGTCGGCAGGTGCAGTGGTTTTATTCTCAGATGTAACGGAACTAGAAAAGTTAGAGATGATGCGAAGAGATTATGTGGCCAATGTGTCTCACGAGTTACGATCACCTTTAACATCTATTAGAGGTTTGATAGAACCGTTAATGGACAAAATTGTTTATAATGAAGACGATGTGCAAAGATATTATAAAATTATATATCAGGAAAGTTTAAGGCTTTCTCGACTTGTGGACGACATTATGGAGCTTTCAAGGTTGCAGACACATGAAGCCATAATAGAAAAAAGAGTATTGGATCTGAACTTAGTTTTAGAAATGGTTGATGAACGGTATCGATTATCTGATGAACGTATTAATCTGATCTATAAAAAAGTTGAACTGCCTTATGTATATACTAACTATGATCGTATAGAACAAATTCTTGTTATTTTACTGGATAATGCCTATAAGTTTACTTCAGAGGGTGGCTCTATAGAGATTATGACTGAGTTAAGAGCCTCAGATGTGTTGATAACTATTAAAGATACTGGTGTTGGTATTTCTGAAGAGGATCTGCCTTTTGTCTTTGATCGATTTTATAAAAGTGATAAGTCGCGGACAAAAAAAGGTACAGGCCTTGGGTTATCCATTGCCAAAGAGATCTTGCATATTATGCATGAACAGATAAGTGTTAGAAGTGTAAAAGGTGAAGGCAGTGCTTTTGAGTTTACGGTGGGTATTACGGCTGAATAGGGTAGTCATTTAATAGATATAAAGACCAGGCAAATAATGATTGCCGGTCTTTTTTTTTGTTCGTTTATTATTGTTCACAATTGTTCACAATGTCATCATATTGAAGTCATATTTAATGACTATAATCAATGAGTACTCAAAGAGTATGGATACGAGGAGGAATGAAATGAATAAAAAGATCTTAAGATATAGATATGTACTAGTATTCTTATTTTTATTAAGTTGTATGTCTATGTCGTTTGGGGAATTGGCTAATATTAGAAAAATCGAACTGATAGATATGCCTGACGAAGTAAATGTAGGGCAGAAGATTGAGATTAAATATAATATCACACCATCATCAGAACAGGATGCTATTGTTTCGATTAACACTAACTTAAGTGGTGGTTCTGAGATTGTATATGAAGAGGGTGCTTATTATTTTATACCAAGAAAATTTGGTACTT
>JABXKX010000145.1 GCA_013619035.1 Peptostreptococcaceae bacterium | reverse complement strand
GTTCAATGTATTTGGTGCATCTAGTCAGTCAGATCACGCGGAGTTTGTGTTTCCTAAATCCCATTTATTTATTGGAGAGTTATATATTTATGAGGCATCTTTTATTGATAGGTTTAATGAGGTGATAGAAACATTTGAGATTACGCATGTGATACCAACACATGATATTATCGCGAGTTTTCTAACCAAACATTGTGATTGTATTAATGCAACAATCATCTCCTCACCATATGATACTGCACGTATTGCGGAAAATAAAAGATTAACATATGAAGCTTTAAAGGGAAAAGCCTTTTATCCAATTGTTTATGAAACGGTTGAAGAGATAACAGAGTATCCTGTTTTTATAAAGCCTTATATCGGTGTAGGATCAAGAGGAGCCGTTAAGGTTGAAGATAAAAAGAAATTATTAAACCTCTTGGAAAAGGATTCAGAGGTACTGATTAGTGAATTTTTACCTGGTGAGGAAATTACGATAGATTGTTTTACCGATAGAAAAGGTGACTTGTTGATTTCAGAACCTCGAAGTCGAGACCGAATTACAAATGGCATAACCTATCATACTAAACGGGCTAAGAAATATGAAGAAGTTGACGATATTGCCAAAGCTTTAAATATGTGTTTTATCTTTAGAGGGGCATGGTACTTTCAAGTGAAGGAAAGTATAGAGGGGCATTTTAAGCTTCTTGAAATTTCAGTTAGAGAATCTGGTACGATGTCTTTCTATCGACAGTTGGGCATAAACTTTTCAGCTCTTTCGGTGTTGGATGCGATGAATTATGACCTTCAGATACTGTTTAATGATTATAATTTAGTGTTGGATAAAAGGGTAATGAGCTATTACCGTCTGAATTATGACTATAAAACATTGTATATTGATGGTGATGAGACTCTGGTGGTTAAAAATGAAGTGAATACATCTTTGATAAAAGTCATTTATCAGCAAAAGAACAAACACAAGAAAATTGTTTTGTTAACAAGAAATCTTAAAACTTTAAACAAGTTGTTAAACAAACACAGCTTATGCGCTGATTTGTTTGATGAGATTATTACAATAGAAAATCAAGAACAATTATTGAGTTGTATCAAAGAGAAAAAGGCTGTGTTTATAAGTCGTCATTTTACAGACAGATTGGAAGTGATGAAAGCTTGTCAAATACCAGTATTTAACATAGATGCTGTTGAATGTTTAATTGATGCAAGTGTTTATTAGGAGGTTTAAATGAGTGATTTAATCAAAGTAACCCGTTCCTCTTTGCCTGGCTATGAAGAATATATCAAAGAGATAAAAGATATTTGGGACAGCCATTGGTTAACCAATATGGGAGAGAAACATAAATTATTGGAAAAACAATTAGCAGATTATTTAGACAGTGAAACAATCACTCTATTTACCAATGGACATCTTGCCCTTGAACTGCTTATTGAAGCTTTTGGCTTAACAGGAGAAGTGATAACAACCCCATTTACGTTTATATCGACAACTCATGCCATTGTCAGACATGGGCTTAAACCTGTTTTTTGTGATATCAATGATGAGGATTACACAGTAGATGTTGATAAGATAGAAAATTTAATTAACGAGAAAACCTCTGCGATTATGGCAGTTCATGTTTATGGCAATATCTGTGATGTAAAAGCCATAGAAGCACTTGCTCAAAAATATAATTTGATAGTGATTTATGATGCAGCACATGCTTTTGGTGTTTCTGTAAACGGTGTTAATGTTTCAAGTTTTGGAGATGCTTCGATGTTTAGTTTTCATGCGACAAAAGTATTTAACACCATTGAAGGTGGTGCCATCACAACACAAGATCATTTATTGAAAAAACGATTGGACTTGTTGAAAAATTATGGCATTACAAGTCCTGAAACCGTTGAATTTATTGGCAGTAATGCTAAAATGAATGAATTCCAAGCATCTATGGGTATTTGTAACTTACGTCATATAGATAAGAATATTTTGAAAAGAAAACAACTATGTGATTATTATGTTAAACGGTTAGGATCTATAAAAGGCATTAAATTAAGATCACCACAAGAAGGGGTTATTAGTAATTATGCTTATTTCCCTGTTGTGTTTGAAGAGTATAAAATGACAAGAGATGAAGTTTTTAAAGCCCTTGATAAAAATAATATTAAAGCACGGAAATATTTTTATCCATTGACCAGTCATTTCGCATGTTATAAAGGTCAGTTTGATTTAAATCAAACACCAGTTGCAAAATACATTGCTGATCGGGTGTTAACCTTACCACTTTATCCTGAATTATCAATAGAGGATATCGATAGAATATGTAATGTCATTTTAGGGAAATAGTGTATTGGAGGGTCCTATGAAAGGTATTATTTTAGCTGGAGGTTCTGGCACAAGATTGTATCCAATAACCAAATCTATATCCAAACAGATACTGCCCATATATGATAAACCGATGATCTACTATCCGATGGCCGTTCTGATGTTGGCTGGGATAAGAGAAATTTTGATTATATCGACACCAAGGGATATGAATAGCTTTAAAGATCTATTTGGTTTGGGTCATGAACTTGGATTGAATATCTCATATGCTGTACAAGATCAACCAAATGGTATTGCGGAAGCGTTTATTATTGGAGAATCATTTATAGGTGATGATCATGTCGCATTGATTCTTGGAGATAATGTGTTTTATGGCCAAGGGTTAGTAGAAAAACTACATGCGGCCAGTGTCCGCGAAGAGGGTGCAACCGTTTTTGGATATCATGTTAGTAATCCGAAGGCTTTTGGTGTGGTCACTTTTGATAAAGATAAAAATGTGATTGCCATTGATGAGAAACCAGAGGTGCCCAAATCAAAGTATGCTGTACCTGGTTTGTATTTCTATGATAATGATGTGATTGAAATTGCGAAACAAATCACACCTTCTGATAGAGGGGAATTAGAAATTACCTCAATCAATCAGGAATATCTTAAAAGCTGTCTC
>JABXKX010000311.1 GCA_013619035.1 Peptostreptococcaceae bacterium | reverse complement strand
TATGAATTCTTTTTTCAACAGCAGAGAAAACTGATTCGATATCTTTCTTAGCTACACATAGATTGTTTTTGATTTTAGAACTGGTGTTGTATTTATTTTTAAACTTTATAAAGACTGTATTTAAATCTCCCATCTCCGTGATATACTTATCTGCTTTGGCCCGTAATTTAATATCGGTACTTTTCATAAACTCAGGATATAGAAAACGATCTTCATTACCAAGATGTATTTTTAAAATACCGGCTAATTGACTGATGTTTTTTGCAATGAGTTGTTGAGTCTTTTCATCTTCAAGTGCTGATAAAAGCCCCTTAGTTTCCATTACAAGCGTATTAATATTTTTATGTTGATTCTTTAATTGATCTAATCGATTCATTGGTTTCTCCTTAATTGGCAATATTATTATAAGTTGCGGTTCTATATAATTCGTACTGTAATTGTATAACGACAGGTGATATTTTTCGGTGATTTAAGTTACAAAAAAAAGGAAATGTAAAAACATTTCCTAAAGATTATTGATTGTTGATTAAGTTTTCAAGTTCTAATTTGACTTCAGAGAATTTAAGACCATTAGCAGTACAAATATCTCTAACTAAATCTGCTTTTGTAAAATTCGATGTAAGAAGAAGAGACTCGATGTCTTCAAGCGTTATGCCTTGATTGATTAAATCTTGTATGGTGGTACTGCCTTTAATAAGTGGTTCAGGATGTTCTTCTGTGTTTTTAACTTCAGAAACGATAGAAGCTGTTTCTGTAAGGTCTATTTTCCAATTGAACACCTCATCCGTGTCATTGATTAAGCCTTCAGCGATTAATAACTCAATTGCTGGAGTTGGCAACCATGTAGGCTCAGCTAATGAACTTTCAATGCCTGTATACAGTGAAACAAAATATCTTACAGATCCAGTACCGATTTCTGTATCATCAGGGAGTGAAACATAGATTTCTTCTAATTTCTTAATTTGAAATGCTTCTGGTGTGTCCATTTCTATACCAAAGGCAATTGCAAGCTTTTTAGCAGGCACATCAAATGAATTTTCAATGTCTCCAAAAGTATAACTTCCTCTAATATCACCAGGATCAAACTCACCAGTCTGAGTTTTAGCTGGAATTTTTGTAGATTCAGTTTCCCAAAGGCCCAGGCGATCGGATAGGTATATACCACCAATAATAATGACTAAAGTTAAAATGATGCTCCATTGTTTGCTCATTATTTCACCTCTTTTTTAAATGATATCTCGATGCTAACAGTCTCGGGTACGGGACAGTGTGCTTCACTGGTACATTCATGACAACTGATACACTGATGGTCTCTAATCGAGTGTTTTTTAGAAACTTCGATGTTCATTGGACAGACATCATCACAGATATGACAATTGATACATGTTGCTTTTTTTCTTTTAATTGAAAATAATCTTATTAGATTGGTAAGTCCTAATAATGCGCCATAAGGACATGCATATTTACACCAAGGTCTTTCGACAAAAAGTGATAATATTAGCGTAACAGCCAATGTAATCAAAGCACCTATTGCCACTTCGCCTGTATAAAAGTTCATCAAAGCATAATAGGGATCAACGTCTAAGAATACAAGCGTTAATGTTTTTCCTGTTAAGTAGACAACAGCAATCAAACTTATGTATCTGAGATACCTTAGTATTTTATCTAAGTTCTTTGGTACAAAGTGATTGTATTTTTTCTTGAAAAGTTTTCTGCCGATTTTGCCAATCCATTCTTGAATAGAACCCAGCGGACAAATATAACCACAGAGAATAGGGCCAAATAAGATGCTTGATAAAAAGACCAAAGCAAAAATGACCAATGTTGATTGGTGTAACTTAGGGATATAAGATCCATACAATAAGAGCGTGCTTGCGGTTTCTACACCACCAAATGGACAAATGGCATGTAGAGAAATGCTTGGAATAAGTGGAATAGAACTTCCAGACTCTTCAAGTTGATGATTGAGTACCACCAATACTAGAAAAACAAAGAAAAAGATTTGTACAAAGAGTCTTAATTTTTTAAATTTCATCATAACCTCCTTTTTATATGCGATAATTAATTATAGTATTAGATTGTGACAATCTGATGGCAAATTTTACAAACTTTCGCATACAATGCCTTTAAGAAAAGGCAATTATAGATAATACAACTTATAATATTCTATACATGACAAATCATACTTTGAATCATGTCGATGCAGAATTTAAGTCATATAAGATAGGGTAAGAACACTTAATAGAAAGGGTGTGTGGAGGTGGATAGATTATCCGTGATTAATTTAGGAATGGTTAATGTTTACTTGATTAAGGGTGATAATGGCTGTGTTTTAGTGGACACAGGGACAAAGGGCAGTGACGTGAAAATACTTGAAGCAGCTAAAGCACAAGGTTTTGAACCGACGGATATAAAACTGATTGTGTTGACTCATGGTCACTCAGATCATTTTGGATCGGTTCATACATTGGTAGAGAAAACAGATGCAAAAGTTTTAGTACATAAAAAAGAATATGATCTGATGGTTACTGGTGAAGCTGATGGTATAAAGGGTTTTTCGTTATTTATGAAACTTCTGATAGGGGTGGCGACTAGACTATCAAAGAATCAGGCAAAATCACAGGCTTATAAAGCAGACATATTAATAGAAGAGACATATGATTTATCGCCTTATGGTATTGAGGGCAAATTAATATGGACTCCTGGACATACTCAAGGCAGTATTTCTATCTTGCTAGATGATGGCAAAGTATTTATCGGTGACAGTTTAATGGCCATGATGCCTTGGAGTAAGCCAAAGAGACCCATCTTAGGATACGATCTTAATCTGATCAAAGAAAGTATGAATAAATTGATTAATCTAGGAGCAAACAGGTTTTATTTATCACATGGTAAAGATTATGATGTTGAAATTATAAAAAAAGCACTGAGCAAATTTCATTGATTATGTATTAAAGAATATAGTGGTTAAAAG
>JABXKX010000210.1 GCA_013619035.1 Peptostreptococcaceae bacterium | reverse complement strand
GATTGGTAGTTTAATGGGTGAGGAACACTTCCTTCAATTTGGTCTAAGTATTCAACTTCTTCATCTAATAGAGGAATCGATCTTAATAACCCTTCTTTATATGGATGTGAATACTTAGTTTCTCTATCAAAAATAGTATCTACAGACGCTCGCTCTACAATTTCACCTGTATACATAACAGCAACATCATCTGCTAACTCTGCAATGGCTCCTAAATCGTGAGTGATAAACATGATAGCTGTATTATGAATCTTTTTAAGATCATTCATTAGTTTAAATATCTGTGCTTGAATCGTAACATCTAATGCAGTTGTTGGCTCATCAGCAATAAGCAGTTTTGGCTCACATGCAAGTGCCATAGCAATCATAACACGCTGTCTCATACCACCAGATAATTGGAACGGGTAGTTATAAACGACACTTTCAGGATTAGGAATTTTAACTTCTCCTAAAAGCTTAACAGCAGCTTCCCAAGCCTCATGTTTAGATTTACCTTGGTGTAACATGATAGGTTCACTTAATTGTCTACCTATACGATGAACAGGATTAAGTGATGTCATTGGCTCCTGGAATATCATAGAAATATCGTTACCACGAATACCTCTCATCTCCTCTTCGCTCAAATCAACAAGATTTATCCCATTAAAATTAATCTCACCTTTAACTATTTTTCCCGGATGATCTATTAGGTTTAAGATACTGAATGAAGTTACTGATTTACCAGAACCAGACTCTCCAACAATACCTAGTGTTTTACCCGCTTCTATAGTGAAATCTACGCCCTGAACGGCTTTCACTATACCTTTATTTGTATAAAAGTAAGTGTGTAAATTCTTAACCTCAAGTAATTTCTTAGCCATTTACACTCCTCCTTCACTTGCTAATTTTGCTTCTTGCTTTTCAGCTTTACGTCTTTTTTTGTTATTTTTTCTGTCTGCTTTTGTAGTGTATATAGCTTTAGGATCAATAGCTTCTCTTAATCCTTCACCTATTAAGTTGATACTCATAATAAACAGGAATAACATTGAACCTGGGAATACCCAAATCCACCAGAAATTTCTTAAACTCGTACTATTTGAAGCAGCCTTTGCTAACAATGCACCCCAAGTAGGAATCGGTTCTGTTACAGATAATCCTAAGAATGATAAGAACGATTCCGATAGAATTGCATTAGCAAAAGAAAGTGTTGCAGAAACAACAACCATAGCTAATACGTTTGGAATTAAATGTCTGATCATTTGATTTCGCTTCTTGATACCTAAAGCTTTAGTTGCAAGAATAAACTCCTGCTCTCTTAATGATAAGATTTGACCACGAACTAATCTTGCAAGACCAGTCCAGTTGATGAATCCTAAGATTCCAATGATAACAAATAATCTATACTCAGCAGGTTTATCTCTGAAAACTGCAGAAATAATAAATGCTAATGCCAAGAATGGGAAAGAATAGATTACTTCAATAATTCTCATGATAACTGAGTCTATTTTACCACCAAAGTAGCCTGCAATAGTACCCATAGTAAGACCAATAGTTACCGCCATAAACGTTGCTAAAAATCCAACTTGTAAAGAAATCCATCCACCTTCAAATACTCGGACAATTGTATTTCTACCATATTTATCAGTACCAAATGGATGATCCAAACTTGGTGGTAGATTCTTTAATGATGTATCTGTGTATGAAAAATCATAGCCACTGATTGTGGTATATATGTGTGTTGCAACTACTAATGCAACAATTATACTGAATAACCAAAATCCAAACATAGCTAATCTGTTACTTTTAAATTTAATAATAATCTGTTGTGTCGGCGAAAGAATAACTTCATCTTCTTTACTAAATCCTTTTGCATCTTTAGAAATTTCAGACATTATTTCGTCCTCCCTTCTCTAATTCTTGGATCAACAGCCATATAACCAATATCAATAAATATATTACCTAATAATGTCAGCAGTCCAAAGAATAATAATGCTGTTTGTAGAATGGCTCTATCCTTGTATCCATAGGCTTGATTTAATAAATAACCCATTCCTGGAAATGCAAATATCTGCTCAACAACAATTGAACCGCCAAATAATGCTGGAATCCACATACCAACCAGTGTTACAACAGGAATCAATGCATTTTGGAATGCATGTCTATAAATAACTATTTTTTCTGATAAACCCTTTGCTCTAGCAGTTCTAATGTAATCTGCTTGTAGTACATCTATCATTGCAGCTCTAATATATCTAACTAAACTTGCAAGAGATGTTAATACAATTACAGTTACTGGTAAAACTAAATACTTCCAATCTGGTATGATCCCTTTAGGGTCTGACATACCTGAGAATGGTAATAAATCGAGTTGTACAACAAACACCATAATTAACAGGAGCGCTACGACAAACGAAGGTAAGGATATCCCGACAATTGTAAGGATCGTAGTAACCTTGTCAAATAGTTTGTTTTTCTTCACTGCGGCGGTTATACCGACGGGAATAGATATAAGAAACGCGAAAAAGAATCCTAAAATATTAATTTTAAAGGAGCGTCCTATATATGACCCGATGATTAGATTAACTGGTTTGTTAAATCTAATCGAATAACCAAATTCACCATCTATAAATGTGTCTTTTATCCAAATAAAGTATCTTTCAACTAGAGACTTATCATAACCTAAGAAAGCTCTCATTGTCTCAACATAATTATTTCTCTCTTCAATTGTCATCGCAGCCGTTTTTTCTGGATCTAGCATTGCCATAACAGGATCACCAGGCATCAAATTGATTAATAAAAAAATTATTACTGTTATTATCATTAAGACCGGTATTAGTGAAAGTAAACGCTTTCCTATATATGTTACATAGGGAAGTAGAACTTCTAGGAACGTTTTAGACCCTCTAATGTCGTTGTTATTCATTCATTCACCTCATATCTTGAAAATAAGACCACTATCAAAAGATAGATAGTGGTCTTAACCCTAAATCATAAATACTA
>JABXKX010000529.1 GCA_013619035.1 Peptostreptococcaceae bacterium | reverse complement strand
TGTATAAGAGACAGATATCATCTTTATCAAACTGCCCTCTTGCTATTATCTGGAAAATAAATGTAATGCCAAGCAGCAATACATTTAAATAAAACCCAACGCTTTCATAAAAATAAATTTGAAACAATTCAGGAGATAAGAAAACAAAATAACTGATTAAAATAACAAAAACTACCATCAAAGCCGAAATGGAATTTTTATGGTTCTTTTCATTTGAAATATTGGAATTTTTACTCAGCATATTACCTATCCTCTAAAGAATCATCTTCCACCCAAGCTTCAAACGAGTGTTTCGGCGTTCTCTCTCTTTCTGGTGGTAATTGCATATAGTCACCATAATACTTTCTTAAATGTTCATCGTAGTTGCTTGGTACATAACATCTTAATCCTTCAAACTCCACTTTGAACGGCTTTTCATATTCCTCGCGTGTTACTAATTCCTTGTATCCTCTATCATCTGAATTAGGAGCAACAAGTTCAGTATTATTATAACTAAACATTGTTTCAAGTTTCAGTATTTTATTACAGTACTTGATTGTTTTATTTGAGCTAAAAAATGGTTGGAGTATAGGTCCGACAATTTTTGCCATTCTTGTATTTACATTATTAAAGTTTGCCCGACAAAGAGAGTGTGCCGCTCTGAGCAAATACATATACTTGTAATAAATCCATCTACTAAATGCCGTTCTGGGCACTCCATTATATACAAACAAACTTATACTAATCTTGAGGTCTTCATCATCTCGGTATTGGCCTGACTTACTTTTTGAATTGCGATATGCAACCTGAGGAATATAACCTCTAAAGCTTTTGTCAAGTTCAGGGGCAATCAGGTAACAATCCTCCGATATGCCATCTTTGGATAATTCTATTAATTTTTCATAATCAGGCCTTGGCATACTTACATCTATATCGTCATCCCAAGGTATAAAACCTTTATGTCTTATCGCTCCAATCATAGTACCTCCAAGAAGATACACTTTTAGATTGTTTACATCGCAAAAATCAACTAAATCTTTTAATATCTTAGTCTGTACTCTTTGAAGATCTCTCAGTTCTGTAAGCTGTTTCATATGTTCAACACTCCACTTTTTTGATTTTATTTACTGTTGTAGAAAGATTCCCACAATCTATCAATTAACTGTTCGTCACTATAATCCTCCATTAACTCATTTAAGCTAATACGGTCTTGCATAACATTTTCAAAAACACCGATTTTCCTTACTGGATTACCTGCGTATACCCCACCAGGCTCCAAATCTTTTGTAACAATGCTGCCAGCACCAACAATTACGCTTGGTCCAATTTTCACATTTGGCATAATGATGCTTTTTGCACCGATAAATACATTGTCCATTATCTCAATACCTCCAAAGAACTTTTTATATTCTCTATAGGTACTTAAGGTCTTATGGTCCCCCATGTCAGTACATGTCATATTGTTAAACACCTTCTGAATGACATCATGATTGCAAAATGTAACATCAGTAGCAACCACAACGTTGTCGTGAAAACGTATAAGCTTCGGATCAGCAGGTATTTTCCGTGGGCGGAAATAGAAGTTCTCCCCGGTTTCAGCAAAAACTTTCTTCTTCTTTAAATACTTTGTTCAGATAATCTCTGACGGTAAAATGTAAACAAATAACCTAAATAAGATAGACCCTAAATCACTCATAGTGTCATCAAGATTATCAATCAATAAAGCTTCGTCTACACATTAATCTTCACGTATTTGCCTATCCACACTGATTACATTTACTCCAAAAGCTTTTAGCCTCTTTGCTATTTCTGTTCCAATACTTCCATAGCCTAACTATGGATGCTGTTTTATCAGTCAACTCCCATTAATCTCTTTGCTTCTCCCATTTATGCTGCTCTTGGTTTTTATAAAGAACTTTACTCTTTATATATATTTCAAAATTCGAGTATAGCCCACTCTGCCATCGGAATACTATAAACTCCTCTTGCATTAAAGAGTTAAATTCCTTTTTCATTTATGTAGTCAAGAGGAAACCTATCTAATCCGGCACTAGTAAGTTGAATAGTTCTTAGATTCAAAACCCTTCAATATCGTTGTAACGAAAAAAACTATCACAAACCACAGCATCAATATGATATATAGTTTAAACGCTCTTTCACCTTTTTATATTCTTTCTTCTTGATTGAGCATCTCTAGACAATCGTTAATGCTATTTATCGTGGCTGCATCCAAAACAATTCCATTCATTTTGCTATTTTTCTTATAATTATATTTCCCATCACCAGGCAATCTAACTGGATTATCATTTTGACTTTTACTTTCATGAATAGTTCTTACATAACTATCCATAGAATCATAGAAATCATCTCCTTGTATCCGCACTGGATCAATAGCAATAAATACTTGCCCTACATTCATACACTTATTGTCTTTAGAGTAGAATCTTTCTATGTTGTTTAAATAACCTGCCCCTGACAAGACTCCAGCGATTATATCAATAGATAAAGCCAGGCCATAACCTTTATGTTCTGCCATAGGAAGAACTAATCCCTCAATAGCTTCACTAGGATTCACTGTTGGGTTGCCATTCTTATCTAAAGCCCAATCATTAGGAATACTCTCGTTATTAATTCTAGCTTGATTAATTTTTGACTTTGCTACTTTACTAGTGGCCATATCGAATATTATAGTGTTTTCTAAATTACATGGTATTGCTAAAGCTAGTGGGTTTGTTCCTAACAACTTTTCTATACCTCCCCAAGGAGCCATAGCTGAAGGACTGTTACAAAACGTTATGCCAACAAATCCCTTTTGAGATGCCAAGTATGGGTAATAAAAAGCTGGCCCATATGTATTTGCATTTCTCGTAAACACAGTATAGATACCACTTTCAGTAGCTCCTTGTATTGCTTTATTCATAGCATAAACTGAAGATAAAAATCCAATGCTGTTATCTACATCTAATACTTCGAACGAAGACGTCTTTGTAATTTCCTTATA
>JABXKX010000503.1 GCA_013619035.1 Peptostreptococcaceae bacterium | reverse complement strand
TAATAGTATTAAATACAGATACTTAAATATCCGATAAATATCATTTGAAAAATAACGGGTTACTATAGTATGTTTGGTTATAATCATATTATAAGGAGATTGAGAATTGAGTGGGTTGAAAGAATGAACGAAGCCATTGGATTTAATGAATCCCGTTTGTAAGATGATGGCGTGTCCAATACAAGTCTTCCAAAGTTTGATTTCACAAATTACAGGTATAGCTATGTGAGTATATTCGAAGACTGACATTAGCTGCATATGATTAATTAAATAGCGATTAAAAAGTTATTGATTAGCAATCCAATATGGTTATACTTCAGCTGACTCTTTTGAGTTATTGGTAAGAGTGCAACAACATCTTATCCTGGTGGTACTTAGGCAATTGTAAAACGTGATGGAACGTTAAATGCACAAAAGAATTGACACAAACTGAAAAGGCATTAGGACTCTGCTTCGGATTTGATAATGAGGGTAACAATGATTATATATGTGGCGTAGAATAGGTAGAAGATAAATGAATATGCATTGTCTAATACAGTGACAAGAGTAAACAGCGATATTTTCCAAATAACAGGTATACACAACTGCAACTCCCTAATAGTGAGAACTATTTAATATGGGACAACGCTGAAGACTATTGTAAAGTAGAACTACGTATTCCAGTTGAATAAGTTCATCTAAAATGACTTCATAAGGAAATAATAGAGTTACTGGTAAAATCTACAAAAATATTGGTACAAGAGGAGAAGTGATGATTAAAACATTAGCCATATCAACCTCACTAAATAAAGATTCTAAATCTAGAGAATTATTATTTTTGATAGAAGATTTGTTAATCAAAAAATGTGTGTTTACACATATCAATTTTTTAGAGGAGGAATATTCTAATATTCGTTGTGACATCTGTAGCAAATGCAAAGATACAGATTCATGCATAAAAGAAACAAATAGAAATGTAATAGATATCATGAAAAGTACCGATATAATTATTTTCGCTACTCCAATTTATTATGGTGGCATTTCAGGTATTACCAAATCATACTTAGAATCTATGTATATTCTTAAAAATAACGAACTTAAAAATACAAAAGTGATAGCATTATTCTCATCTGCAAAACAAGGGCAAGAAGGTATTGCAATAATGGAATTATTACCATGGTGCTTTAAATATGGGGCAACATTGGTGCAAGTGGAAACTGTCAATGAAAATTCATCAGAAGAAGAAAAAGATCAAATAATTAAGAGAATTTCGGAAATGATTCTCGAGAGCAAAGAGGTTGAGTTCCAGATGGATTTAGAGTTTGGACACATAAATTATTTTGATAAACAAGCGGGCATACCAGTGATGTATGATGTAAAAAAAGTTATAGATAAGACTTAGTTTATGGATCGTTTTGTCGCATGTTTTATTTGGTGGTAAAGCTTAGAAGTGTCTTTTAGCATATGAATACATTATTTATGACGTATAAAAGCACTCCCAATTCATTGAATTGGGAGTGCTTTTTAGAGTGTTCATAATAAAACCGTCATCTTTTTTACCAAGAGAATTTCATTTTTACTCAGTTATATAAAGAAACACTTGTCACACCGCGTGTCGTTGTGGTATTGTTATGATGACACATGACGTGTCAAAATGTATTTATCATTAAAGTATGACAATAATGAAAGTGTAAATAGTAATAATAAAACGATAGAAGGAGGAGTTATGTTAACCATACCTAAGAAGTTGTTACTGGGTTCGGCAACAGCTGCAACACAAATTGAAGGTGGTGATTTTAATTCGAATTGGTATCACTGGTCTTTGGCTGGAAAGATAGCAAATAATGAAAGCAGTATTGTAGCGGCCGATCATTATAATCGCTACCCTGAGGATATTCAAATTATGAACCAGCTCAATCAAGAAATATACAGAATGAGTATCGAATGGAGTCGTATAGAACCTGTTAAAGGTGTGTGGTCGCAAGAAGGCATAGATCATTATAAAGATGAGATGGCGATGTTACTTAAAAATGGGATTCAACCTCTAGTAACATTACATCACTTTTCATGTCCCGAATGGTTACAAAAAGAAGGGGCATGGGTTAATCCTGACACGATAGAACGGTTTTTAATATTCACTGAAAAAGTTGTATTAGAACTAGGAAATATGGTTTCTGAATATTGTACAATCAATGAACCCAATGTATTTGTAACAGATACTTATATGGATGGTAAATATCCTCCAGGACACAAGGATGATATAAAAAGTTATTTTAAAGCATCAAAGAATTTAATTCTTGCGCATTTAAAAGCCTATAAATTAATACACAAACTAAGAGTTGAACATCAATTCTCAGGTGTTACGAAAGTCGGAATCGCACATCATCTGGCGCATTTTGAAGTTGATTCTAAGAATCCATTAACACATCTGAGTAAGAAACTGATGGATTTTTCGTTCCATGATCTTTTTGCTAAAGGTATGATTGATGGCAAATTGTCTATGCCGCTTGGAATAGGTTATCCAGAAGGAAAAGGACAATTCTGTGATTTTATTGGTGTTAATTATTATTCAAGGCATATTATCAAATCAACAATGAATCCAGCAATGTTATTTGGAGAAGTGACTGTTGATGAGTCATTACCTGAATCAAGAAAAAATGATTTAGGGTGGGAAATATATCCTAAAGGTCTTTCAATTATCTTAAAGAAGTTATACAAAGATTATCCACTTCCTATTTATATTACTGAAAATGGTATTCCAGATGCCAATGATACAAAACGAGCTCAATTTATCTATGAACATTTAAACGAGCTTGTAACACTGATTGATGAGGGCATAGATATAAGGAGGTATTACCACTGGTCTTTATTGGATAATCTAGAATGGAATGATGGGTATGGTCCAAGATTCGGACTTGTAGAAGTCAATTATAATACCTTAAAAAGAACGATCAGACAAAGTGGTAAGTTTTATGGTGAGTTAATAAAACATAGATATATTTCAAAAG
>JABXKX010000036.1 GCA_013619035.1 Peptostreptococcaceae bacterium | reverse complement strand
ATCTGATAGATACCATCGCATTTTAGATGAATATTTTCATAACTGCTTAAAAAAGAAATTATAACACCTTTTGAAAGTGCCAGATCAATCTGAGCCTTAAACTCTTTTCTGATCGCTTCTTTATCGATTTGATCCCAATCATGTGATGGCTTAAAAAAACCAAATTCTAATAAAGCGTTTCCATCTGAAATAAGCGGTTTACCATAAGTCATATTTAAAGATATGCCAATACCCACAGTCATATTCTTCATTAAAGATATACCATGCTCTGTATGTCTGGTATTCATCAACAATCCAACCGAGTTAACAACACCTTCTAAACAGGCATCATAAATGCCGTAGTTGATACCTCTTGTTAATCCATAATCATCCGCTGTCACAATTAAGTTCATTTAATCACCCCCATCTCATTGTAAACCATAAGCTAATTCATCTCAATAAGGTGTTTCCAATACTTCTTAGGCATAAACGACCTCTGTAGCGTCGGATTTATCCGTTCCTCTATCGCAATATGCTTGTGGAATGTTTTCCATAAGGACTGATATAAAATCTCTTCATCGTCTAATTCAAAGCTATTCAGACCATGAAATTCATTGACATACCACTCATTTTTATCATAAAAAACGGCTAGATTTCTATTCACATCATGAATCACCCAGACCTGATCACTGAGTCTATTAGAAAAGTGTTCCGCTAATAACGATACTTGATTATACGTCGGTCCAAACTTACAATAATAGATGCCGCCTTTTAATTTCATAAATCTGATCAAACCTACAAATAAATGCGTTTCCCTTCCGACTGTATTGGAAAGATCTACAACTGCAGAGACTAAAGGATGAGATACATGCATGATGACCTCTGGTCCATTTTTAAATCCATAACGGAGTAGTTTATAAATATGTGTTGCCACATCATAATCTTCCGAAAAGAAGGCATTAACAATTTTATGAAAGAAGGTTTCTGATAATTTTTCTACGATTGCCAGACCAACCTTATGTGATTTTTCCAAATTGGTAATAATGAATTTAGGCGTATGAAATAAGTCCGATTTATAAACATAAGTATTGTATATACCTTCTGGTTTATCATCAGAGTAGTATCCCTCATATACACATGTCAGCATGCCCTCAAAGGATCCGTCATATAAATAGACAATCATGTTACTCGTCATATCATCACCCACTAAACATTGCTGGAAACTGCTCAGCCATTGAAATTTGATTCACATTGATATGTTTGGCAGTTGGATCTAAAAACAACATCTTATTTCGAATTTTATCTGAATCTACATCAATTTCTCCATAATACTTCCCATTACATAAAATAAAATACTTTGCTCTTTTTAAGACCACACCCATTTTCTTAAGATCTTCGTAAGTCACAGGTGCGAATCTTCTAGACTGCAATATCCGTCTGGCAGTAATATTACCTATACCAGGTACTCTCAATAATTCTTCTATAGAAGCTTTATTGACTTCCATAGGAAAATATTCAATGTGTTTTAAAGCCCAATTACATTTAGGATCCACTTCTAAATCTAAATCGGGTTGATCTGAAGATAGAATTTCGTCAGCAGCAAACCCATAAAATCTAAGCAACCAATCTGCCTGATACAAACGATGTTCCCGCAGTTTCGGTGTTTTTACTGTAGCAGGTAACAAAGAATTATTTTGTACAATGGGTACATAACCAGAATAGTACACACGTTTCATGGACATATTCTTATACATAGCCTCTGATAATCTTACAATCGAATAATCTGTATCTGGTGTTGCTCCAATCATCAGTTGAGTCGTTTGACCCGCTGGCATAAATGGTTTAGCATGTCTGTAGACTTTCATATCCTTTTTATTTTCAATCAATTTATCTTTTAAATAGCCCATTGGTAAAAGCATCTTTTTCTGGTCTTTTTGTGGTGCCAAAAGCTTAAGACTTTTTTCAGTTGGCAATTCTAAATTAATACTCATCCGATCTACATACAGACCGGCTTCATCTAATAGTCTTTGATCAACTCCTGGAATTGCTTTTAAGTGAATATAACCATTGAATTTTTCTTCCAAGCGAAGAATCTTCACAACCGCTATCATTCTTTCCATTGTATATTCAGGACTATTTTTTATGGCAGAACTAATAAACAACCCTTCAATATAATTTCTTCTGTAGAAGTTCATCGTAATATCAGCTAACTCTCGTGGTGTAAACTCCACTCGATTTATATCAGCTGTACTTCTATTAACGCAATAAGCGCAATTGTAAATACAGTCATTTGTATATAGAATTTTTAACAACGACACACATCTACCATCCGCTGCCCATGAATGACAAATACCTGGCAAACTGGTATTACCCACCATACCCTTCTTCTTCTTTCTATCACTGCCACTAGAAGAACACGAGACATCATACTTAGCAGATTCAGCCAATACTTTTAATTTTTCCATAAGTTCCATATCATCACCTCAAAAGAACGTTTGTTCGCACTTTTATTATACGCTTATTATTCATTTATGTAAAGTATCTGCGAACATCTCAGCACAAAACGTATAAAAAAGAAGAGCCTTAGCTCTTCTAATCTATAACATCAATCTTAATTACTTTTTCAAAGTTCTCAAATTTTCTTTCGCCCACGACACCCCATTCCAATCCATCTATTGGTAGTATGGTGTCATATTGAATTCGTGCATTATCAATTAGGAAAATTTCACCATCGATAACATAAAAATCTCCATAATCAATTGCATCTTCAATGTTTTCTATTAAGTCTTCTAAGTCTAGATTAATCCCATCCTCTAAAAATAATTGATGAAGCTTTTTTATTTGATCTATATCGGTTGGATCAATTGTTTCTCCTAACATATCATTCACTTGTTCTAGTGTGAAATTATGGTGTTTCCGAAAAGGTTTCGAGACAATAGCTTCAATCCAGTTCTCTTTAACTTTCACTGCCATACTCGGATAAATTTCGGAATCTATAGGCATTTCAGTTTTCATATAACCATGTTTAGTCTTTTGATTGGTATAAACAAAATCTATAACAAAAGGCACTTCCATATGTTCAAAATTTAACAATGAATCTTCTGTTACACTGGTACTTGTAACCGTCCTATAAGAATAGCCCCAACATTTTAAAGTTATAGAATTTGTATTAACATCAAAGTCCTTTGTTAAAAATTCCATTGTATAATAAGGATTTGAAGAGGTTTTATAAGTGCTCTTATTTGCAATGGAATGACCCTTATTATCTGTAATCACTAAATCCAACATATGATCGGTCGCATCATATTGTTCTAAATTTTTTAACTTGACTACAATAGTGGTTTCACCAATTTCTATTGAAGTAATTTCTACAAGACCTGTTGGTAGTTCAATGGTCTCCATAACTTTTATATACTTATTCTTAAACGTACTTGATTTTGGTAAATCAAATGTTATTCGATCAAAAGCAATTACCTGATTACCAATTACAGCTTCTACATCTAAATCAAAAGTTTCCATACCGTAAGTTTTTCCAACTAGATCATGAGAAAATCTAAACCAAGGGTTCTCAGCATCTATTGGAATGGTGTAACTATCTCGCGTAACCGTTGGCATCTTAAACGTGATCTCGCCACTCTCTACGTGATTGCCTTCTTTATCCTGTACGGTTAATTGCATTTCAAATTCAAAAGAGTCAAGTAATACATCATTTATTAATAATTTATACCCTTCCTTTTCTTGTGAGATTTCATAAATTGGATACCCTTCTTCAATTGCATTTTCTAATTTTTCATCCCTTTGGAATATCTTTATAATATCCTGTACAAAAGGAATTTGTTCTGCAAATGATACAATATCTTTATTAAATACAATCGTTATCAGCAGTAAACATGCTATCAAAGCAATGAAAGGCTTCTTTGGTTTAATATTTACTTTTCCGAAAATATTATCCTTTAACACAGGATTGTATGATTTCTTTCCAAATAACTCTTCTAAATTTTGATTCACCTTTTCATCTATTTCTAAAAGCTTTCTACAACTCTCACAACTCTCTAAATGAGAAACTAACTCTAGGTTATCCATCGTGATGTTGCCCTCTATGTAATCCTTTACTATTTTACATGCCATAGTCTCGCCTCCTCTCCTAGTGAACACTTAAGCTGTTGTCTGGCTTCATAAAGCTGCCACTTAACAGTCTTTTCTTCCGTATCTAGCAATTTAGCGATTTCTTTATAACTAAGACCTTCAAAGTACTTCATTAAAATTAAATGTTTATATTTCTCAGGCAGTGCTTCAATATGATTATTTAATAACGTCAACTCTTCCTTTTTTATCAATATTTCAGCAGGCGTTTCTGATACACTCAATTTGTTCTCATAATCTTCAAGGGAATAAACATTATTCTTTTGTTTTAAATCATCATATACACAGTGTTTAGTAATTGTAATAATCCATGCAATGAAAGGCTTATTCTGATCATACTGATTTAAATTTCTAAAGATTTTAATCCATGTTTCTTGAAAAATATCATCTGACCTACATTTATCTTTTACCAACGAAAAGATATAACCATAAACATTATCTCCAAATCTATCCACGAGATAATCAAAAGCTTTTTTCTTCCCAGCTAAAGCTTTCTTTATATTTCTCTTCAACTCTTTATCATTCAAACTATCACCTCTTTCAACTAGTATACGACCAAAGTTAATAAAAGTTGGAAATTATTATAAAAAAAAGAATCATTCCGAAGAATCATTCTAATGTATGAGTTTATGACCGACTTTTCTTGCTATGATGCTATAACCATAAGCTAAGATAATCGCTGCAATTATATCTGATGGAAAATGTACATATAAATACAATCGTGAAAATGATACTAAAACTGCCAATACCATAATTGGAATATATAATTTAAGATTGTTTATTTTAAACTTTTCTTTTAACAACACAAAGGCAACTGCAAAGGATATAGACGTATGCCCAGAAGGGAATGAATAGTCACTTGGTTCTTTAATTAACAATTCGATGTCTGAATAGTTAAATGGCCTTGCTCTTCCGACCAAGTTTTTTAAAACTGCGTTTGTTAGTAATCCGCTCAAAGCCAGTGCAACTACACACATCACACCTACTTTTCTTGTTTTAGGATTGATAAATAGCGCTACTGATAAAAGAATCCATATGATGCCATTATCACCTAAATGGGTCATGAAAACCCAAAAGTTATCGATTAACTCATTGCCTGCAAAGGATTGTATAAAATCTAATATTGATAATTCAAATTCTAACATGGTTACTCCTTAAGTCTATTATAGTAATATTAATCCAAAGGTGAAATGTTCATGTTTAGAACTCAAGTAGTCATCATTCAAATATTTCTTACCTTTTCTTTATTATAACAGAAAAAAGAATGGAAGAACCATTCTTTTCTGAAGACAAAATTGGGGTAGTTTTATATTTATAGTTGGTTGTTGTTATACTTATTGATTGTTTCTGTGACCTCTGCCACCACCTGTTCTTTGACCTAATCCATCTGCGTGGTGTTCTGCTCTCATTGCTTCAAATTCTTCATCAGTCAAGTTTCTGTATGTACCATCTTCTAAACAGTCTCCAGATCTTTGACCAAATGATCCTCTCGTACTCATATTCTTATGAGGTAGGATATCAAGCAATTCATCTGAATACTCAGAATCTCTTAGCCATACACCAAAACCTAAGTCTTTTAATGTATCACTTCCAGTGCGAGCATCCAGTGTTGATAACATAGCTGCAGCAGTGTCTTCATCCAATGTGCCCTCAGCTACCAATTGATTGACAAATTCTGTTTTGATCTCAAGAAAACGCTCTACATACTCTGGTGAAATTTCACAAACGGTTGTGTCTGTATCGTCAGCAAATGCATAAACACTAACACCAAATACCATTGTTGCTACCATAAGCACTATCAATAGTTTTTTCATTTCTTTTCTCCTTTTCATATAGTTGATTACGATCTTAACTGATCTTCTAATATCATCATAGTCTTCTTTTGTGACAAGTTTATGGCAGGTTAAAAACAATTTGTAATTTTTTTTCTACATTTCTTATAGCAATCTTTTTCGATGTATTGTATACTTTTCAAGATAAATCAACATCTATAAAGGCATTCAACTGAAACAGTGAAAGGACGTGTAGATATGGAACAGTACAAAATTGACTTTATTCAATTTATGATTGACTCAAATGTATTAACGTTTGGTGATTTTACAACAAAGAGCGGTAGAAAAACACCTTTCTTTATCAATGCTGGTAACTATAAAACTGGCGAGCAATTGAAAAAACTAGGTGAGTTTTATGCAAGAGCCATCAAAGAAAATTATGAAGAGTTTCAAATTTTATTCGGCCCAGCTTATAAAGGCATCCCATTAACAGTAACAACTTCAATTGCTTTAAATGAGATGTATGGACAAAATGTATCTTTCTGTTCTAACAGAAAAGAACTTAAAGATCATGGTGACAAAGGTATTCTTTTAGGTAGTAAACTTCAAGATCAAGAAAAAGTATTGATCATTGAAGATGTAACTACAGCAGGGACATCTATATATGAAACAATGCCAATTCTTAAAGCTCAAGCAGACGTAG
The DNA here is from genome assembly GCA_013619035.1 of Peptostreptococcaceae bacterium. The sequence continues at coordinate 9,621 of JABXKX010000036.1, read as the reverse complement.
ATGTTATTGGACTTATCATTTCAGTTAATCGTATGGAAAAGGGACAAGGCGAACAAACTGCTCTAGTAGAACTTGAAGAAAAATTCGGTTTTAAAACCTGTGCGATTGTGACAATGGCAGAAGTTATTGAGTATTTATACAACAGAGAAATCAACGGTAAAGTCATTATTGATGAAGAAATGAAATCAAGAATTGATGATTATTACAAAATATATGGTGCTACAAAATAAATAAAATCGCCTTAATCTTAAAATTAAGGCGATTTTTTAATACGCTTCTAATATCATATGAAGTTGTTTGTCAAAATCTCTCTCCACACTTTTATATGCTTTTGGTGAAAAATGGCTGCCTTGTTTCACCGTTTTGAATAATTGAGAGGTTATGAATCGCTTGCTCTTCATGGTGGCTTCAAAAATAAGAAGCTGGATACTCTCTGAAGATAACTCCTGTAACGCTTTTTGATTTTCTGTATCAGTTGCGTAAAAATGATTAAAGAAGTGATCTATAAAGTTTAAATACTTATGTATCATACTATCTAAATAACCTAATTTCACTTGAGCATTCATCATTGTAATATGGTTTGCTTTCAAATCGCTTTCAATATCTTGAAGATCATCTGCCAGTTGCAAAATGACCCCATAAAAGAAAGAAAAAATTTCTTGAGAAGCAGTTAATTCTCCCGCTATCAGATAAGCATCTGCTAGTACCGATGAGCCACCTTTATAAAAGGTAATGGATAATAGATCCTGATCATACAAACATTCTAAACCTTGCTGATACAAACTCAATTGTTGGCCATCCAATATACCCATTAGAGCTTCATAAACCTTTGGAAATTGTTCTCTACTCCAATCACCCTCTATTAAATCAATCATCTTAAATATCTTTGTTTCCGTTTCTGTTTCTGGTATACCGTCACCTGTTTTTATTTTCATTCTAAATCTCTTGTTAAACGCGGTTTTAGTTTGTACCGATATTGTTGGATCATCTAAATAATTATCTGTTAAAGGATACAACATACTATAGGCAAATACTGAATCTGTGAGTTCAACAGGTTTATTTAAATAAAGTTGCATGCTGTGCATGGTCCATACATTTCTAAGTGCCTGAAATAAACCTTCTCTGTTCAAAGAGGGCGCTAATTCTTTTGCCCTTTTCATAAACGCTTCACTGTGTTTGAAGTGCTCCTCTTTAAAAATCTTCTCAACTGAAGTCGCTGACATACCAAGTGTTGATACCGAAAACGCCTTCACTGCTTTTACCAAACGATCAACCACTTCTTGATTGATTGTTTCAGAATCAAGTTTAATCTCTTTTAAATCTTTTTTTATCAGTTTGTTTAAGTCTTTTAATGACTTATCCTTTTGTTTATCATAGCGTTTCAAATACTGATCATAAGACGTTGGCATCTGATACCAAATCTCTTTCATCTTATGACATACTTCATTAAAATATAACGTCTCCATCATTTCACCTCATATCTATCATAATATAAGATGCTCTAACGTACATTAGAAACATATTAAAAAAAAGAAAACCCGAGGGTTTTCTTATAGTTCGAACCAGAAAGTTACACCGTTTATTTCATTGTATGCACCATATGTGCCTTGATGTTTATCAATTATAGCTCTAACAATAGACAATCCTATACCTGAACCACCAATCCTTCTATCTTTTAATTTCTTAGATTTATAAAAAGATGTCCAAATACGTTCCAAATCACTTTCAGGAATCTGACTACCTGAATTAAATATGGATACACGACCGTTATCAACCTTTATTTTAAGCAAGCCTTCTTCGGTAGTATATTCAATTGCATTTAGAATAAGATTCGTTACAGCCTGTTCTAGTCTCTTTTTATCTGCTAAAACTTCTATGATATCGTCTTTATCCAATTCAACTTTTATTTTCTTTTCTTTAATCAAATAAGCATAACGATCAATAACTTCATCTAATAGTGAAGAGATATCCAGCGTGTTTAAATCTAATTTAAACGCATCGTATTCAAGCTCTGTTAAATCTAATAGATCTCTAACCAGTGCATCCATATGTTCTGCTTCTTTTGAAATAACATTAAGGTAATAATCTTTTTTATCTTTATCAAGTTCAAAGTTTTCACTGAGTCCTTCAGAATAACTCATCACTAAAGCAATTGGTGTTTTGAGTTCATGTGAAATATTGGCAATCAAGGTTTTTCTCATCTGAACATTTTTTTCTTTCTCTTCAATATCCAATTTCAACTGATTATTAGCTGTCTTTAACTCAGACAATGCATTTTCTAAAGCAAAAGACATGACATTAATGTTTTCACCCAATAATCCGATTTCATCATTTGATTTGCCTTTATAACTCTCAGAAAAATCTAGCTCTGAAATTTTCTTAGTCATAGATGACAACTGAATAATGGGTTTTGTCATACCCTTTGAAAGAAATATTACAATAACCATAGCTACAGCCAACAATATGGAAACAATTATGATATTAAACTGAATCGCAATATCAGCAGTTTGATTGATGCCTTCAAACGGTAAGGTGATTAGTACTCTATCACCACCATCCAGTTCATAAATCAAACCCAATAATTGAGTTCTTATATCATCATGTTCAAAGTCAAAAAAGACATAACCATCTTTGGTTAAATCAACTTCTATGCCATGTGGTAATGTGATTCTTCTGTTATTACCTTTCCCTTGACCTTTGCCATTAAGTTCACTGTGCATCATCATATTAAATGAGAAATCAAAATTGTCATCACCAGAATAAATTCTGACACTTGCTTGTTTTTTTAATACAAAAGCATCAATAATTTCTCCTGCTTTTTCGGTATCTGAATAACTGGTGTTCAAATCCTCTGCAAACTGAACAATTTCTTGTTTTTCTTTTGAAAGATAATAATCATAAAAGAAGAATTTATTAATAAGCAGACCAATGGAAAGTAAAATAATAACCATTACAGCTAATATGGCTGCCCATTTATAACTGATTGAAAAAGTCTTTTTCATCTTATACCTCAAATCTATAGCCTAAGCCGCGAACCGTTTTTATTAATTTAGAATACTCTCCTAATTTAAGTCGCAGTCTTTTGATATGTGTATCTACGGTACGACTGTCCCCAAAATAATCATAACCCCATACATTATCCAGAATTTTTTCTCTAGATAAAGCAATGTTTTTATTGAGTATAAAATATTGAAGGAGCTCATGTTCCTTAGGTGTTAACTCAATCGTCATTTCTTCTATGGTTAACACACAGGCTACTTTATTGTATTTCAAACCTTCATAATCAAATAAATCCTCTAAAATCATATGGCTCTTTTTCATAACAGCTTTTATTCTTGCCATCAATCTTGCTGCAACAAAAGGTTTTGGGACATAATCATCTGCACCTAATTCAAAACCAAATACTTCATCATCTATTTGCGTTCTTGCCGTTAACATAATCACTGGGATTTCAGCATAGGATTTTTTCAATTCTCTTAACGTTGACCAGCCATCCATAACAGGCATCATGACATCTAACACAATGCATTTAATATCTTCATGTTCATAAACAACTTCTAAGGCTTTTGCGCCATTAGAAGCTTCTAAGACTTCATAACCTTCTTTTATCAAAAAGTCTGAAATCACGAGTCTTAAGTCTTTTTCATCATCTACAACAAGAATTTTATCTTTCATCTCTTTCACCTCTTAATTATATTATACCTATAATTATGGCAATTATGTGGCACAAAAGAAAAAACCCAAAGTCTTATTTCGATTGAAATACAACTTTTGGGTTTCTTTTTTTCATTTGTTGATCAATTAATACTGTGCCATGCCCCATTGGACAAACGCCACACCAACTTCTTGGTTTGAATACAATACCCATGATGATACCAATAATCAGTGATGATGACATAAATCTAAACATTGCAAAAGCGATTTTATTTGGATCACCACCTGCATGGTACATTGCAAATGAGAATACCGATAACATTAAGATTAATAAACCATTCTTAAATTTTCTAGTAAACATAAATCTTGGAGCTTTTTGATTCAAACTGATATTCTTTAAAAAGATACCTAATAAAGATCCTCTAGGACAAAACTTCGAACAATGGATTTTACCTCTCCCTCGTAAAGCATGATAAATTGGAGCCCCCATGCAGACAAATCCTAAAATACCAAATCTAAAATCAATAATCGATAGTGTTAAAAATAGAATCATAAAGATCCATGACCATTTCATATGTGAGTGTTTTTTCATTTTATACCCCTCCCTCTAGGGGGTATATTACAAAAAAAAGATCCCGAAGTCAACAGTCTGAAAAATAGTCGGAAAATTAAATTATTATCAATTTTCTCTTGACCCTCCCCTAGCTGTAGATATTATACTTAAGATAAGGGGGGTGATCACATGCACTATAAAATAGGCGAATTTTCTAAAATAATACAACTTTCTATTAAAACACTGAGATATTATCATGAAATGGGTATATTGGTACCATCAGATATTGATGATGACTCTGGGTATCGATTCTATGATGAACAATCCTACGAAAGAGCCAAACTGATTAAACTACTTCGAGAATTTGATTTTTCAATCAAAGAGATTCAAGAGATTCTCGAAAACTATGAAGACGCGGATGATATCAAGGCATATCTACTAGAAAAGAATGACATAATTCAACAAAGAATCATTCATTACAAGAAACTACAAGAAAAAATCATGGACTATCAAACCTATAAGGAGGTTAAAATCATGCTTAATCAAGTTCAAAAAATCAAAGTAGAACCGACATTAATCGCTTCTATGACATATGTGGGGAAATATCAAGAGGTTGGTGACTATCTAGGTAAATTGTTTAAATCGGTTGGTATGAACGTCAAAGGGAAACCCTTTTGTATTTATCACGATGACGATTACAAAGAAGATCAAGCAACGGTTGAAGTTTGCGTGCCGCTAAAAAAAGAAGTCAGTTACCAAAATATTGATACCAAAACATTACCTGGTGGTGAGGCATTATCTCTGTTGCATATTGGTCCTTACGATACCCTTTCCGATTCTTACAAAGTTCTAACCGATTATATGAAAGAAAATAATATAGAACAAAAATCTCCAACCAGAGAGCATTATATCAAAGGTCCAGGCATGCTTTTAAAAGGCAATCCCAATAAATATCAAACGGAGATTAGAATACTTATATAAGGCTATCATATGATAGCCTTCATCTCTCCATTTTCAATTCTAATGGTTTGATCTGCAAACAACTCAGCATCTTTAATATTATGAGTTACCATAATTGTTGTAATGCCTAATGTATTAATGACTTTAAACAGTTCTTCTCTAATAGATGCCAAAAGTTCAGTATCTAAGTTACTGAAAGGTTCATCTAAAAGCAAAATGTTCGGACTCGGTGCAAGTGCTCTCGCAAGTGCAATTCTTTGCTGTTGACCACCACTGAGTTCATGAGGATATCTTTTTTCATAGCCAGTCATATCAACTAGTTCAAGCATCTCATTAATGCGCGTTTTTTTATTTTTAAGACCTTTTTCTAAACCATAAGCAATGTTCTTTGCTACTGTCATATGAGGAAATAACGCATAATCCTGAAATAACATACCAACCGTTCTTTTTTCTGGTCGAGTATCTGTCATATGAATGTTATTGATATGAATCTGTCCTGAATGTGGTTTTTCAAGTCCAGAAATCACTCGAAGTAAGGTTGACTTTCCACCGCCACTTGGACCTATCACTGCCAACACTTTGCCTTCATCCAAAGATAAGTCAATATTTTTTAGCGTATCTTCTTTGGCTTGTTTGTATTTAAATGAAATATCTTTCAAATGAATCATATCTTTTTCTCCTTTAAAACACTCTGAAGCGCTACTAAAGCAATCGCACTAATTAAAATAATAATCAAAGCGTATACACTCGCTTCATGGATCATTTCATCTCCTGCATAAGTAAATACCTTGGTTGATAATGTATCAAAATTAAATGGTCTTAAAATCAGCGTTAGCGGTAATTCTTTTAATACATCTACAAAGGTTAAGATACACGCACTGACAAGTGCTGGTTTTAACATCGGCAGATCAATTTTCATAAAGGTTTGTAGACTGTTTTTTCCGAGAAGTGTAGAAGCTTCATAGTATTTGATGCCCATTTTATTGTAACCGCTCTCGATACTATTAAAACCAATCGCCATAAACCTTAGTGTCAAAGCAAATGCTAACATCGCAATACTTCCCATTAAGAAGGTATTCTTAAGTCCTAACGTCTGATAGATTGGTCTAAATGTTCTATCTGTATTAATAAAGAATGTCATGACTGCAACTGCTATAATAGATGCAGGAATTGAATATCCAATAATAACAACTCTAGAATAGAATTTAGAAAGTTTGGTTTGAATTAATCTGTTGAAGTTGCCAATAACAATACCGCATATGATAACCAGTACCGTTACCACACTCGCGAGTAAAACAGTTTCTATGATGGTTTCTGTCAAACCTCTTAAAACAACCCTATCTAAAGCCATTTTGCTCCAAACTGATAATTGAGCAATCGGGATAATTAAACTAACCGTCACATAAATTGAAAAACTTGAGAAAAACAATCCCTTCACCAAAGCACTTGGTTTCTTTTTTTCATTTACTTTTGATGAGGCTCTCGCCTGGCTGACACGTTTTCTGCCTCTTAATAACTGCTCTGAAGTTAAAATAACAACTACGATCACCATTAAAATCATGGCAAGTCTAATAGCACTCGAAATATCACCCAATCCAAACCAAGTGGTATAAATCGCTGTGCTAAAGGTTGGGATTCCAAAGTATTTCACCAAGCCATAATCATTGAGCACTTCAAGTACTACCAAAACTGTACCACCAATAATGGCACCTCTACTAAGTGGTAAAATCACTTTTGTAATGGTTTGTAATGATGTTTTTCCAAGCAGTCTTGAGGATTCAAAATAACTGGCTGGTAATTTTGTGAAGAATGATCGTGTTACTAAAACCACATATGGCATCAAAAACACACTAAAGATAAATATTGCACCACCCATCGATAAGAAATCAACATGAAATGGTGTTAACTCAAGTGATCTCATGATTTTTTCTATCGTACCACCATAACCAAAAATACCGCCATAAACATAACCTGCAATATAGGGTGGAATGGCAAGAGGTAAGAACAATAGGATAAATAACCATGTATTGTATTTAAATTCATAATGACTGAGTACAAAAGAGAAAAAAGTCCCAATAATACTCGTAATCACACCTACACCAACAACCAGTATCAATGTATTTGTAATATAGTCTTTTAAAAGAAAGTTTTGAATATGATCCCAATGGATACCTTTTTCAGTAAACAGTTCTTTTATAAGTGTTGTTGTTGGCAGTAGTATCATCAAAATAATTAATGATGATGTGATAAAAAGGGGATTAAGCCCCTTTATAAACTTTTTCATTATTTCCATCCTGCTTCATTTAATAGTTTCACAGCATCAGCATTTAATGCACCTAATACAGATAAATCAATTTCTTGTGCTTTAAATGTTCCCCAACTTTGTAATAATTCTGACGGTTGTACATTTGCATTAACTGGGTACTCATAATTAGCATTGGCATAATCACTTTGAGCTTTTTCACTTGTTAAGTATTCTAATAATAGTGTTGCTGAGTCTGTATTTTTACCATATTTCGTTAAACCAGCACCACTGATATTGATATGAGTACCATTGGTTTCTTGGTTAGGGAAGAATACTCCGATTTGCTCACCAACTTCTACTTCATACTCATCAGAAGAATTTAGAAGTTTACCAACGTAATATGTGTTTACTAGTGCAACATCACCTTCTCCAGCAACAATCGCTTTCATCTGATCACGGTCATTACCTTCTGGTACTCTTGTCATATTTTTTACAAGACCTTCTGCCCATGTTTTGGCATTTTCAGCACCATTTAATTCGATAAATGACGCCATCAATGATTGATTGTAAATATTTGATGAACTTCTGACAACAACCTTTTCGGACCATTCTGGTTCAGTAAGTGCTTCGTAAGTAGATAATGTTGATGGATCCACTCGATCTTTTACATATACAATAACTCTTGCTCTAACTGTTAAAGCAGTCCAGAAATCTTCTGTTGATCTTAAATGCTCCGGCACATTGTTTTGAAGTTTTTCAGATTCAAAAGGTTTTAAAAGGTCTTCTGCCTGAGCTCTATAAAGTCTACCAACATCTGAAGTGACAATTAAATCCGCTTCCGTGTCTTCACCTTCAATTTTTAATCTTTCAAGTAATTCATCTGATTTTGCTTTTACCACATTCACTTGAATACCTGTTTCTGCAGTAAACGTATCGTATAAAGCTTGATCTGTATCATAATGTCTATCTGTATAGATATTAACTACTTTTTCTTCTATAACGGTTTCTTTATCTGAAACATCTGATGACGCATTATTTGTCATATTTTCATCAGTTACACCACAACCAATCATTGCAAATACCATTGTGGAAATTATTAATAAACTTATAACTTTTTTCATACATCCTCCTAATTGATAATCGTTTTCAAACACAGTGTAACTGATTATCATTATCATGTCAATGTGTTTTGTTATTTTTTTATCAATAATTGCACGGTTTTAGTTCACATTTGAAATTTCCTCAAAAAAATAACCCCCTTTATAAAAGGGGGACTCTCTTAGTCTTTAACAATTTGAATATGTGGATATGGTATACCAATGTTCTTTTCATCTAGTTTTTCTTTCATCGTTTCCATGATATCAAAGTATACAGTCCAATAGTCTTCAGCATTAACCCAAACTCTTAGTGCAAAGTTTACTGAGCTATCACCAAGTTCAGCCAGTCCTACAAATGCACCTGGATCTTCTAATACCAATTCATGTGCATTTGCTACAGATAAGAGTACTTCTTTCACCTGTTTGATATCAGCACTGTAATCTACTCCAAAAGTAAAATCTACACGTCGTGTTGCTTCTATAGAATAATTCACGATGTTAGTTCCAATGATATTACCATTCGGCACAATAACCGTTTTATTATCTAATGTTTTTAATTCTGTTGAAAATACTTGAATAGTCGAAACAGTTCCTGTCATACCAGCGACTTCTACAAAATCACCAATTTTTATCGGTCTAAGTACCAACAAAATAATTCCAGCAGCAAAATTAGCCAAACTACCTTGTAAAGCCATACCAATAGCAAATCCTGCCGCACCTATAATGGCAACAAACGATGTTTCCTCAACACCTAAAGTACCAGCTAAAGCGATGACTAACAATATTTTTAATACAATGTTAACCATCGATGATGTAAACTTTGTGACTGTTTTGTCCACATCTCTCTTTTCCATAAGCTTATGTATTCTTTTCACAATAACTTTTATAACTTTCAAACCAATCAATAAAAATACAATACAGAGAATAACTTTTATACCATACTCAAGAATTGTACCTTTTACCGCTTCAAATGCTTCACTTTTAAAAAAATCCATAATACCTCCTCTTCTCTTTGTATCATTTTACTACCCTTATAGTAGTAATTGCAACCATTTTTGTTAAAAACAAAACAGACCGTCAAAGACAGTCTGTTTCTAGGGTAATGTAAAAAA
>JABXKX010000420.1 GCA_013619035.1 Peptostreptococcaceae bacterium | reverse complement strand
TCTCATCACAGTTATTAAATGCTAAAATTATAAAGGAAATAAGTTCCATTCTAATGAAGTGATTTCCAGTAGTTAGTATTACAATAGACATAGGATTTTGAAATATAAATAATTTAAAAGTTGATAGGAGTATTAGATGAGAAAGTTGATAATTATAGTTTTAACTACTGTGATTTTTCTGTTGATTAGTGTGGTTTATCTTATGAATGAAAGAATTGAGACAATTGATAATATCACCATCGAAGCTGGTGAGTCAATACCTGATGTTTCATCATTCATTGTCAACCAAAAATACATTGGTACATATGATTCTTCTATACTGTTTATAGACTCTCGTGTACCAAATACATATGATGTGGGATTTCAGTTCAGAAGAAATTTTTACGAAAGTACATTAACAATTCAGGATACTACATCACCTACCGGTCAGGCGATTAATCATGAAATATGGTTGGGAGAATCCATTGAATTAAATGATTTCATTAAGAATTCCAGTGATTTAACTCATTTGACTGTATCCTATAAAACCAAACCTGATTTCAAACATGTTGGACATCAAACTGTTGAGATCGTTTTGATGGATACCAGTGACAATGAGACGATCCTAACTCCGCAGTTAAGTATAAAAAAAGACTCAGAAGCACCTGTGATTACGGGGATCAAAGACATACATATTTATATAGGTGATCCTATCGCCTATAAACGTGGCGTCAAAGTAACAGACAATAGAGATGTAAAAGTTGAGTTAGTCGTCAATAATAGCCTTGTAAACTCTAAAGCAGAAGGTAAATATCCCACCACTTATACAGCAACAGATCAAGCAGGTAACATTACTACGGAGAGTTGTTATGTAACTGTTGATATGAGACCTGAAGATTCTTTATCTGTAGAGACAGTCAATGAATTAGCTGATAAAGTTTTAGACCAGATTATTAAACCGGATATGACAGAAAAAGAAGAGTTGTGGACCATTTACAAGTGGATTAGAAACTCAATTGAGTATACTGGTTATTCTAACAAAAGCATTTGGTTATCAGATGCTGCTAGAGGTATTAAAACTGGTTCTGGAGATTGTTTTACTTATTACGCTGTAGCAAGAGCATTACTTGAAAGAAGTGGCTATGAAACATTTCCGGTGACTCGATTAGAAGTTTATCCATCTAGACATTATTGGGTATTAGTCAAGTTCAATGGTGGTTGGTATCATTACGATACTTGTCCTGCATTGTTATCCAATCCTTATTGGTGCTTCCTGAAGACCGATGAGGAAATAGCGGCTTATACGGAATTGGTAAAGGATTTAAAATCTGGTTATTATGATTATGACAATAGTATTTTACCAGAAGTGTCAACTATAAAAATTAAAAGACCATAAGAGGTGCACATGCAATCAAATGTATTAGAGTATTTAGAAGAAACAGTTACCAAGTATTCAGAAAAAAATGCATTCATTGGCGAAGGCTATGAGTATACGTTTCAACAGATTTACGATGAGGGACAATCCATCGGCTCATATTTGAGTAGTCAAGATATATTAAAGGAACCAGTACTGGTTTATATGAGTAGAGATCCTCGAACCATTACTGCTTATATGGGAGTATTGTATAGCGGAAATTATTATGTACCAATTGATTCCGAAATGCCTAGTTCGCGAATTGATTTGATTATTGAAAAACTGGAACCCAGAATTTTAATATGCGATAGCTGTACGCGTGAGTTCGCCGAGAAACTGGATTTTGATGGAATCATAGTAAATTTTGATGACATCAATCATACCTGCATACGTTTAGATCTCTTAAGTGAAATAAGAAATCGTATGATTGATACTGATCCTATGTATGTTGTTTTTACATCCGGATCTACAGGTACACCAAAAGGTGTTATTGCAAATCACAAATCTGTGATTGATTATATCGAGCAATTATCAGTCGTGCTTGAGGTCAATGATACAACGGTCTTCGGTAATCAAACGCCTTTGTATTTAGATGCATGTTTGAAAGAAGTGTATTCCACATTAAAATATGGATGTACCACCTATATTATTCCTAAAAAAATGTTCATGTTTCCCATACAATTGGTGGATTACATGAATCAGTTTAGAATAAATACAGTTTGCTGGGTTGTTTCTGCATTGACTATTATTTCTTCATTCAAAGTATTGGATAAAATGGTCCCAGAACATTTAAAGGTTATTGCCTTTGGCAGTGAGGTTTTTCCCATAAAACAATTCAATTTATGGAAAGATGCTCTACCAGATGCAAAATTTATCAATCTCTATGGACCAACCGAAGGCACAGGGATGTGTACATATTATGTTGTCAACAGAGTGTTTGAAGAAGACAAGGTCATTCCAATTGGTGTGCCTTTTAAGAATACTGATATCATTCTCATAACAGATGATAATAAGGCTGCTGATAATGGTGAGATGGGTGAGATCTGCATTAGAGGTACCTCCGTGACTATGGGCTATTTTAAGGATAAAGAGCGTACCAGCGCAGTATACACTCAAAATCCTTTAAATGATGTTTATCCAGAAATTATCTATAGAACAGGTGATCTAGGCAAGCTCAATGAGCACAATGAACTTGTTTTTGTTTCAAGAAAAGATTTTCAGATAAAACATATGGGCCATCGCATAGAATTAGGAGAAATTGAGGCAAGTGTAAATCAACTGAATGGTCTGGTGAATACCTGTTGCATATACAATAAAGTCCGAGAAAAAATTGTGTTGTTTTATGTTGGGGAATTGGCTTCAAGAGATATCACCATTGGCTTAAAAGAAAAATTACCCCGTTATATGATTCCTAACAAGATTATACAACTGGATGAAATTCCATTAACCCCAAATGGTAAGATAGATAGAGTTCATCTTACCGAAATGAGTTTAAAGAGAAAGAGAGTGAAAAAATGAATGATTTAATTGAAATACTAGAAGAATTACATGCAGATGTAGATTTTAAGAATTGTGTAACTTTAATTGACCATAATATATTAG
>JABXKX010000157.1 GCA_013619035.1 Peptostreptococcaceae bacterium | reverse complement strand
GTATACAGCGAACGTATAGCTGATAACAAAGCTGAGATTGCTTTATTAGAAAAAGAAAAAGTGAGCCTAGAAGACTCACTTAATAAATCAAATTATATAGATACTCTGACATTCCTTAAAAGAGAACTTGATAAGTTTATCAAGTTCGATACTTTGACTAAGGATATGCTTAATCTCTTGGTTGATAAGATAGAGGTTAATAAGAACGGCGAGCCTGTTATTTACTACAGGTTTTCCCCTGTTTTTGATTCAGTTATTTAATTTTTTTTAACAACACACAAGTCTCCACATGTGTCGAGTGTGTAGGTATATCACAGTAAAATTCACTATATGATGCTCACCACAGAAATATATCACTCAGTAGCAAAAACATAAATTTCAGAATGATGAAATTATCTTTTTTAATCAAGACAGTAAAATACCTCCTATTGCTATTATGGTAATAAAAGGTTACCTACGAATATATTATAAACCGTTTCTAAATATTAATCGATTGATTAACTTTACACAAAACTTTACTTCTGTATGTTAAATATTTCAAAGTTTCTCTTGTACTACTTCATGTGGTTATTTAGACACTGATAAAGTAAAAAAAGACATGACTGCAATAGATATTGAGTCATGTCTTTTCTAATATTTTTATTTTTATATTTACTTATTACATAACCATCATCTTAACCACAACACTATCAACATCAACGCCTAATTCAACCACCTTTAGTTGCCTTTGAGTCGCCTGGACATCAGTTGAATAGATTACTAAGCCAAGTTTATGCCCTTTAGGTAATGTGTAGTCTATCGGTTGCATATCAAATTGATACTTGTATGCCTGACCGATAACAACTTCATCCTTATTATAATTATTCCTTCGATTTTGCGCACTGATCCAACCTCTGGTTATAACTGCGAAATCAGTTTCTTTCTTTTCTGTTTTAAAACTAACTAGATTTTCAGGTGCCATATTGATGCCTGACATAAAAGCATCTTTCTCGATTACTTCCAATTCTTCTATTGCTCTTTTCTTTGTTCCATAATCGACTAGCATCGCACTTAATATGCCTGTATTCTCACTAAATTGTGCTGTCATTTCAATCGTTACTGTACCACTTATTCTTGTATCTTCATTTAAAGCATCAGTAACGCTTGTCATTCTAAATGGTTTAGCCACGTTTGGATTTGATAATAAGCTATTTACCCATATTGCATCATCGCTTTTCTCTCTATCATATCCTGTTAATGAGATATCATCTACTATCTTAGTCAGTTGTTTATTACCTTGATCTTGAATCTGACTTTTAAATCGTACTAGTTTACCACCAGCAACTTGCAACTTAACTTCCTTTACCCCTTCAAAGGGCCAAGTCTCAGATGAGTCCCATTTATTTATATCAGAATTATTCTGTATAATAACATTTGGTGTATCTTCCATTACTTTATTATCAATATCATACAGCCAATGTCCAAACCACTTATTCATAATCTCATTATACTCAATACCTTTAAGATTATTTATATCTAAGTGGGCTCCCTGATGTAGAATCATTTTACTAGGAATATTATTTTCCAACAGAGCTTCCCACAACATATCAAACTGTTTTGATTTTACATTGAAATCCTTGAGTCCGTGAACAATGAATACGCTAGACTTAATATTGCTAGCCTTATTAATATAATTTCTTTCATCCCAGAACTTATTATAATTTCCACTTTTCCTATCTTGGCTTTCTCTAAGAACATTGAATTCATTATAAAAGTATGCCTTAATACCTTTAGCATCCTCTTCATCTAGCAACCTACTAAAAGTATGCTCAGCTAATAAATCAAGATCATCCCCTTGCCACCCTATAGCTGGCAGATTTAACCCATTACATCTATAGTACTCGTACCAGTTACTTATTGAAGCGACCGGAACTATAGTCTTTAAACCTTCTACACCAGTAGTTGCAGCTGCAATTGCCAATGATCCTAAATAAGACTTACCCGTCATGCCTACTTTACCAGTACACCAGAAAGGCTCTACTTCAAAATCATCAGTCTTGTTGCTAAATGCTTTTATTTTTCCATTTAACCAATCCACTACTGATATAGTTGAAATAGTTTCTTCAACCGAACCACAAGACCTAATACCTTCAGATCTTAAAGTGCCGATTCCTCCTGCAAATACAACAGCATACCCTCTAACTAAAAAATAGTTATACCATGGTGTTATACATTCAAAATCAAAGTCCTCAGCGGGTATTGCCTTTGATTTACCCTTTACTACCCTTGGGGCAGGCAAAATCATTTCTTCTTCACAATATTTTATATCTTCATATTTAACATCAGTTTCTTCAAATACCTCTAAATCAAGATCTACATTATGTCCTTTGTAAAGGTCATCATTACATCCCATCATATAGGGATTTGCAATGTATACAACAGGCACTTTCATACCAAAATTTGTTTCCAATGGCCTTCTGATATAAGTCAGTATTAAATCTCTCTTCCCATCATGATCAGTATCAAGAGGTGTTTCCACAAACACCTCTTCATATACCGATTCATTGTAATCAAAGATTGGCTGAGTTTTGCCATCAAACACTAAAATTTCAGGGATTTTTTTTCCTTCATTAAAATTCTTAAATACCCCTGATACACATAATTTCTCAAAACATGCTCTTCCATTTTTTGTCTTTGCCTTAAGTAATTGTACAATATTTCCGAAAAACTCCTCGTTAGAATAATCACCACTTAAATTAACACCTATCAAACATGCTATGGTTTCTAACTCTTTCGGATTCGTTATTAAAGATCCATTGTACTCAAGTATTGCCGCTGCAACTTCGCAAAGTTTAACTTGTAATGTTTCTTCATTTATTTCAAATTTTAACACGCTATAGTCTGTCTCTACTAATAATTTTCTAGTGATATTTTGAAACAACTCTTCACGAAGTGTTGCATTTAAAAAACTATCTTTTAGATACTCCTGTCTCTTATACACATCTCCGAGCCCACGAG
>JABXKX010000301.1 GCA_013619035.1 Peptostreptococcaceae bacterium | reverse complement strand
TTGCCATTTCATATAATTTCAATCAAAAAAGTAAGCCCAAATTGGACTTACTTAAATATTTATACATTTTCTGCAATATCATAAACCAATTTTCTAGTCTGATTCCATCCCAAACAGGCATCTGTAATGGACTGGCCTTTTACGAGTCCTGCTTCACTCTGTTTGCCTTCAACCAAATAACTTTCAATCATCAAACCTTTAACCAATTTTTTTATAGAAGTATTGTATTGTCTACTTCTGACAACTTCCATTGCAATTCTAGGTTGTTCTTCATATTTCTTCATTGAATTTGCATGATTGGCATCGACAATCAAAGCTTGATTTAGAAGTTGTCTCTTTTCATATTCCTCTGCTAGAAAAACCAAATCCTCATAATGATAATTAGGTATATTTCTACCATGCTGGTTTACTGCACCTCTTAAAATACCATGTGCTAAAGGATTGCCTGAGGTTTCTACCTCATACCCATTATATATAAAATTATGTTTTAATTGACCTGCTTTAATGGAATTTAGCATGACTTTCATATCACCACTTGTTGGATTCTTCATACCAACAGGCATATCCACACCACTTACAGTTAAACGGTGTTTTTGATTTTCAACCGATCTTGCACCAACTGCTATATAACTTAACAAATCTTCCACGTAAGGATAATTGGTTGGATAAAGCATTTCATCCGCTGCAGATAACCCGGATTCATTGATAACATTCATCTGTAGTTTTCTAATCATTTTGATGCCTGCTAACATATTTGGACCCTCATTAGGAATCGGTTGATGTAACATACCTTTATAACCTTCGCCAGTTGTTCTCGGCTTATTGGTATAAACACGCGGAATCATAATAATCTTATCTTTTACTTCTTCTTGTAATTTGCCTAAACGACTCACATATTCTAATACTGCATCTTCGTTATGTGCAGAACAAGGACCTACAATTAAGATAAACTTATCACAACTCCCCTCAAATACTTTTTTGATTTCTGCATCTCTTTGAACTTTTATTTTTTTCAATGATTCACTCATTGGTATTTCAGATTTTAGCTCATCTGCATGTGGTATGGGTTGTACATAATTAAAACTCATAATAGCCTCCTTTTATTGTATTTTAGCAATGATAACACAATGAATAATTATACACAAGTAAGTTTTTTTAAGCCTTCCACAGATTATGTAACCTCTTCTATTCAATGGATTAAATCGATTATATTCATGCTGTTTGTATTTGAAATATTTCATTATATCCTTTAAGCTATAGATGGAGGTATTTATGATAACAGTAGGAGTAATAACAGTGAGTGACAAAGGTTCAGTTGGCGAACGCGTTGACTTAAGTGGTGAAGTCATTAGAGATATGATGACCGATGCTGGATATGATGTAAAAGAGAAAATTATTTTACCAGACGAAGTTGATATGTTAAAAAAACAAATGATCACTTGGTCTGATGAAAATAAGTATCATTTAATATTAACAACAGGTGGTACAGGATTTTCTCCAAGAGATTTTACACCTGAAGCAACAAAAGCGGTAATTGATCGTGACGTGCCAGGAATACCTGAGGCAATGAGAGCTCACAGTCTTACCATTACTAAAAAAGCTATGCTCTCTCGTTCGGCTGCAGGGATAAGAAAACAAACACTTATCATTAACTTACCTGGTAGTCCAAAAGCAGTTAAAGAAAATCTAGAATATATTTTACCTGCTCTAAAACATGGTATCGAAATCATGATTGGATCTGCAGGTGAATGTGGCAACTCTAAGTAAAATCCCTTATGGGATTTTTATTTATTTTAATAGTATACCATATTAGTATTGTTTAATTCTTAACAATGATGTATGATGTTAGTGAAAAGGAGGTAATCATATGAAAAGTAAAACAAGTAATAAAGTTGTGATTATTGGTGCAGGCTACGTTGGTTCTACTACAGCTTATACATTGATGCAATCTGGATTGGTTTCAGAAATAGCCCTTATCGATATCGATGTTAAAAAAGCTGAAGGTGAAGTCATGGACTTAAACCATTGTCTTGCATTTACAAAACCGATTACCATAAAAGTAGGTACATATGAAGATTGTTCAGATGCAGATTTGATCATTATGACTGCAGGACCTTCTATCCAACCAGGTGGAACACGTTTAGATTTAGCCAAACAAAACAGTCAAATCATGACTTCAATTATGAAGGAAATTGTTAAATATACAAGAGAGGCACTTATTTTAGTCGCAACAAATCCAGTTGATATTCTTACTCAAGTTGCAGTGGAATCTGTAGATTACAATCCAAAGAAAGTCATTGGATCAGGCACCGTACTCGATAGTGCTAGATTTAGATACATGCTCAGTCAACATTGTAAAGTAGATGCCAGAAATGTTCATGGTTATATATTAGGTGAACATGGAGACAGTGAAGTGGCGGCATGGAGTTTAACCAATATCGCAGGCGCACAGTTAGATGACTACTGTACATCATGTAATAGTGGTACATGTACAGGTCTTGATAAAGAAAAATTACTTCGTAATGTCAGGGATGCAGGTTATCATATCATCGATAGAAAAGTCGCAACTTATTATGGCGTTTCTATGGCGATTAAACGTATCAGTGAAGCCATACTTAGGAATGAACATTCTATTCTAACCGTGTCAAGTATGCAATCGGGTGCTTATGGAATAGATGATATTGCAATGAGTGTACCAACAATTCTTTCATCAGATGGTATTCATAAGATTGTAGAACTTAAGCTTTCAGATTCGGAGTTGATGCTCCTAAAAAAGAGTGGTGAAAAATTACAATCTATTCTTGACTATATAAAAAGCTAAGTCCGAAGACTTAGCTTTATCTCTCTATATATGATGTAATTTAATTAGTATTTTAAGCGCTCTTTTGAGCCGCGTCTGATTTTTCAGACGTTTTTTTCTATTGAAGTTTCTTAAATCATCTAAGTTTTATGGTGATAAACCCATAGAATTGACTGGTTAAAATCCAATCATATCTCGCACTTATTACT